>NZ_JAUBQW010000086.1:0-28210 GCF_036701485.1 Microcoleus sp. Pol11C3
AGATAACAATTGTGTAGAAGCATTTTTCCAAGACAATGATGCTCTGATTAATTGGGTAAATCAACAACATCTTGATGTGGCGGTAACCTGTGTGGGAGATGGGCATGATGGGATTTGGAATCTCATCAGTCGTATTGGTAAGGATAGTCAACGAATAGAGATTCTAGATTGGTATCATTTAGTCGAAAACTTAGGCAAAATTGGCGGTTCAAATCAACGGTGAGAGCAGGCAAAATCATTGCTTTGGTCAGGAAAAGTAGCTGAGGCTAAAGCTTTATTTTCTGAGGACAATTCCCAGGCAGCTAAAAATTTTTGTAATTATTTAGTAAAACATCAGCATCGGATTGTTAACTACCAATATTATCAAGCTGAAGAGATTTGTTCAATTGGTTCAGGAGCCGTCGAGTCGGCAGTTAAACAAATTGGCAGACGAATTAAAATTTCGGGCGCGCAATGGCTACCAGAGAATGTGCCACAAGTCTTAGCCCATCGTTGTGCATACCTGAATGGTCTCTTCACCATTTAATTTATCTACAAAGGTGACATGCTCCCATCGAACATATTTTCATATTGGGACAAGTTGGGGAGTATCTGAATCAACTATTTGCCGAATTGTAACTGATATCGAATCAACTTTAATGAAAACGGGAAAGTTCCGTATTCCGGGGAAAAAGGCATTACTCAAAGACTCTGATTATCCAGAATTCGTGGTGATGGATGTCACAGAAACAGCTATTGAACGACCTAAAAAAAAACAGAAGAGATATTACTCAGGCAAGAAGAAATGTCATACTCTAAAAACTCAATTGGTAATTAATCAAGAGACGAGAGAAATTATTTCCACTGCTTTTGGACCAGGGCATTGCCACGATTTTAACTTGTTTAAAAAAAGTAAAATTTATTTTCATCCCGAAACAAATAGCTTACAAGACAGTGGCTATCAAGGGATAAAGGATTATCACCCTAATAGTTATATCCCTAGAAAAAAACCAAAAAATGGGAAACTTTCTCGTCTAGAAAAAGACGACAATCGAGTTCTAGCACAGGAGCGAATTATGATTGAACACGTTAATCGGAGTCTCAAAATTTTTAAAATATTGTCGAGTCGTTATCGGAATCGCCGTCGCCGTTATGGTCTGCGTTGTAATTTGTTGTCAGCAATTTACAATTATGAGTTAGCTCTAGGGGGCTAAATTTAAAACTTCTGATTATAACATATATTTTTTTTGCAAGAGGTCTATTTGATTTCCCCAAAATACGTCAATATACTTACACACAGAAAATCATTGAAGCTTGCTCTACATATAGAAAATCATTGAGGATTGCTATAATTAATGCGGATGTCAAGGGCTCAATGAATAGGGGTCGAAAAGTAACCGCCAATGGGTTTCTCCCTGATCGAGGAGAAAGAGGCGCTTGTAGTTGCGCCAGTACGGTTTTTTAAACCGTATAAACATAAGAATATGGTTTAAGGTAATATTTGACTATATTTTTCTGAACTATGTCTGAATTTGAAACCGGATTGCCCAGCGTTCGCTTAATACAAAGTTACATCAAAGACAAACAACAGGTGGAGATTAAACTCCTTACCGGCGACTTGCTAGCGGGCAGAATTTTTTGGCAGGATAATAGCTGCATTTGCCTCCTCGATTCGTCAGACCAACAAATTCTGATCTGGCGACCAGCAATTGCTTATCTCAAACCCAACGGCTGAGGAGACTGGGACAGTGGGAGAGTGGAGACGGAGAGATTTGGAGAGGGAGACAGTGGAACAAATCTTCCCTCTTCCTTCTTCCTTCTTCCCTCTTCCCTCTTCCTTCCCTAATCGCTAAACAGCTTTTCGCTGACTTGGGCGGCGACAAAAGGCAGCTTTAAAGCAGGTTGTGGCACCGGCGGTGAGGCCGTCCGCTGCATCAAGCCGAGTTCGTAGAAGCCGCCGCACAGCAGCAAACGATCGCCTTCTTGCAAATTGGTAGTTCCGTCCGGCCAGCGAGTAAATTTCCCTTCCCGGCGGATCGCCCGCACCTGCACCCCGTACTGACCCAGCAAATCTACCTCTGACAGTTTTTTGCCCGCCCAAGGGCTGTTTGCTGGCAGCCTCAGCCACTGACAAGAACTGTCGCCCTGCGGGACTGCAACTTCCCCCTTCGCCAGCAACTCAAAACTGATGAGTTCTTCCGGTTCTCCTACTACAAAAAGTCGATCGCCCGACTGCAAAGCTGTTTTGCCGTTAGGATAATCAATTTCCTCGCCATCTTCGCGGACGATCGCCATCACGCTGACCCCTGTCAACTGGCGCAGGTTAGTTTCTTCCAGAGTCATGCTGGCAATGGGAGAACCCGACGGCAAGTTGTACCACTCGCTGTTCATATCTCGAACCGCCACTTTCAAATCCCGCGAAACCGCCAAAGGTTCGCGCGGTGGTCGCAATTCCAGATAGCGGCTGCTGCGAATTTGCTGCACATCCCGCCCGATCGCCATTGCGGAGAGCCCCATGCCAGCCAGCAAGTGGGAAGACAGTTCTAAACTGGCTTCAAACTCCGGCTGCACAACTTCCCAGGCGCCCAGTTGGTAAAGCAGTTCGATGTCTTTATCTTGGTTGGCCCGCACCACAATATCCAAATCCGGCACTAATTCTAAAGCCCGCTTCAGACACAAGCGAGTGCTCATGGGATCGGGAAGGGCGATCGCCATGGCTTTTGCCCGTTCCACCCGGGCGGCTTCCAATACGTGCAAGCTGGCAGCATTCCCGTAAATGTAAGGAATTCCTTGCACTCTGCACTCTTGAATTCTACTTTCTGACTCGTCGATCACCACAACTGAACAGTTGCGACTTTGCAGCATTTTGACTAAAATTCTGCCGACTCGCCCGTAGCCACAAACCACAACATAATTTTGTTCCGGCAAAGTTTCAGCTATTGCCACAGGTTGAGATGTTTCGTCAAAATAGCGCTGCAAAGGCCCGAAATTCTCCGCCCATTTCAATAACTGCGGCACGCTTCTCAATACAAACGGAGTTAGCACGAGGGTGACGGCTGTCGTTCCTAAAATTAACAGGTAAACGTCCCGCGAAACCAGCCCCATAACTTGGCCAGAACTAGCGAGTACAAAAGAGAATTCTCCTATTTGAGCTAAGCCCAAACCTGTGATCAAGGCTGTTTTTAGCGGGTAGCCAAATAGTCGGACGATCGGCGTTATGATCAAGAATTTGCCGACAAATACTATAAATACCAGTCCCAGAATTACTTCTAGATGGTTCCATAGAAACAGCGGGTCAATTAACATTCCGATGGTGACAAAAAATAAGGATGCAAAAATATCTCGCAAAGGCTCGACATAAGTTAAAGTTTGGTCGGCATATTCCACCTCCGAAATCATTAAACCCGCCACAAATGCGCCCATCTCGATCGAAAAACCCAAATATTCTGTAAGCAGCGCAATACCTAAAGCCAAAACCACAACTCCCAGCAAAAACAGTTCCCGACTTTCTGTTTTCGCGAGGTAGCGCAGCAACTGCGGTACTATCCAAATGCCCGCGACTACAGCACCGAGAGCAAATAACCCGATCCGCAGTAGGGCCCACGCTACCGTGATGCCGATCGCTTCTGGTGGCTGGTTAAGTGCCGGCAAAACTGCTAGCATTAGCCCCAAAGCCAAATCTTGAACTACTAATATTCCCAGCATGACTTGACCGTGGGAAGTACCGCCTTCATTACGCTCCATCAAGCACTTGAGTACGACTGCTGTCGAGGAAAGTGACAGAATCGAGCCTAAAAACACGCCTTGAGCGGGCGATTCTACCCAGCCAACAGCCAAGGAAATTGCAGTAGTAATGGCGATCGTCAGCACAATTTGCAAGCCCCCCCCGCCCAAACTAATGGCTTTTACTTTCTGGAGTTCGGCGAAAGAAAATTCCACTCCCAAGGCAAATAACAGAAAGGCAACCCCAAATTCAGCCAGGGTGTCTACCTGAATTAATTCTTTAATCAGCCCCAAACCGGCGGGCCCAACTACGATCCCTCCCAGGAGATACCCGAGAATTACCGGCTGTCGCAACAGCGATGCAAAGAGTCCTCCTGCTGCGGCAGCAGCGAGAACTAGAACTAAGTCAACGATCAGTCGGAAGTCTTCTTGCACAACTTTATGAAAAAAGTATAAAGTTATATTATAGTCTCTAATGTGTTGACTATGTTTGGCGTGTTGACTATAGTTGAGTAGCAAGCCCAACTGCCACTCTCGAACCAGGTATTTTCTCATGACAAAGAGTTCAACTCCTCACAAAAAGCTTAACCTCTTGCAAGTTTATCGAGGGATTGCGGCTTTATTGGTGGTAATGTTTCACATCAACCAGATGAGTACGGAAAGATTAAATCAAGTTACTTTTTTTAATTTATTTCTGGCTGGGGAGAGCGGTGTTGATTACTTTTTTGTATTGAGCGGTTTTATTATGGTGTACGTTCACCGCTCGGCGATCGGTAAAAAAGACCAGTTAAAATCTTTTTTAGTTAAGCGCGCCGTGAGAATTTATCCGATATACTGGATAATTACTCTGACAGTTTTGTGTTTCTTTCTAGTAATTCCAGGTTTTGCTAACAATCAAGATTTAGGTTTAGGATACGTAATTGTGTCGCTTCTCTTGATTCCCCAAAAGGACAAGCCCATTCTCGATGTAGGTTGGACTTTAATTTACGAATTATATTTTTACTTCCTGTTCAGTATAGCTATCTGGTTGAAACCAAAATATTCTGTACCGATACTTTCGACTTGGCTATTTGTCACGATTCTACAATTTTGTAAAATTGTAAAATTCCCCGGCTCTTTATTCTTGCTGAATCGAGGATTTGGGAATATGAATCTAGAATTTGTTTGGGGCTGCTTGGCTGCGTATATTGTGATTAAATATAACAATAAGATCGGCAAGTACAGGTGGATAGTGTTTGGGATAGCAAATTTAGGATATGTTATTTTAGGAATGCTCGTCGCGTGGAGAAAAATAGAGATCGAGCGCATCACTACTTTTGGATTGCTAGCAGCTCTGTTAATCATTGCTGCCACCTTGATAGACCTCAAGGATTCCCCGAAAATTCCTTATCTTTTAATCTTCTTGGGAGATGCCTCCTACTCGATATTTTTGACCCACGGGCCGCTGATTTCCGCAAGTACAAAAATTCTGCAAAAGGCGAATTTAGGCAAATATTTCGACGGTTTCTTTGCTCCGGCTCTACTGGCATTGTTCGCCGTAGTTTTCGGTTGCATATTCTACTCTTTGATAGAAAAACCATTGACAGTTTTTCTGCGCCAAAATATTGTTGAAAAAATGTTTCATCCCAAAGCAGAAGGCAGAATCTAAAAAAGCCGAAGGTTTGACGGCGTTGGAAGCTAAGAATCCCGATACTGTCTGCTGTGAAATTAATCTCCTTCTAACGGGTTATTGTTACTTTCGGCTTCCAGCTCCTAAACTGTGATTTTAGTCATCAAAAACGCACTCACTATAGATATTTGAGCTGTATAGTGAAAAGCCCTCGCAGGCGCCAGATTATGGGGATTATGGGCAGCCATATCTCTGCACCCGCCACCTTTGTCAATTGCGATTGAGCGTCTGATTGTGGCTAGCCACGGGGGTCAAACTAACGAGGATAAGGTGAAAGCTGCCGTCGCACCTGTAAAGACTGCGCTAAAGGCGATCGAGCCCCTAACTGTAGGATACTCCTATGAGCTCGGTCACGAACTGAGCATTGCCGATTTCTACCTAATTCCCGTCTTCACCTACCTATCCCAGACCCCAGAGTACGAAGCAACGATCGCAAAAACTTCTTCGCTGCGGACTTGGTGGAATGAAGTCAGTCAACTTCCCAGCGTCAAGAAAGTCTGTGCTTGACATCTTTAGCATTTTATAAATCCCGGATTTACAACCATGCCGCATTTATTTGAGCCCTTAGATCAACTTGGCGTTAGCTTCCGAAATCGCATTGCAGTTTCTCCCATGTGCCAATATTCAAGCGTTGATGGATTCGCCAATGATTGGCATTTGGTTCATCTCGTCAGTCGAGCAGTAGGAGGGGCAGGGCTGGTGATGACAGAAGCAGCGGCAGTCGAGCCAGAAGGACGAATTACGCCACAAGATTTGGGAATCTGGGACGATGCTCACATTGAAAATTTGGCGCGAATCGTCGAGTTAATTCACCGCAACGGTGCGGTTGCTGGCATTCAGCTTGCTCATGCAGGTCGAAAAGGCAGTACAGCAGCTCCGTGGGATGGCGGCGAGGTGCTTTCGGAATCTCAAGGAGGATGGACTTCGATCGCCCCTAGCGCCATTCCATTTGATCCCGATAGCCCCGCCCCGATAGCTCTGAGTATCGAAGACATTCAGAAGCAGACGACACTCTTTGTGAAGGCAGCCCAACGCGCCCTCGAAGCCGGATTTGACGTAATCGAGATTCATGCGGCTCACGGCTACCTACTGCATGAATTTATGTCTCCCTTGAGCAATCAACGGACAGATGACTATGGTGGCAGTTTTGAGCATCGCATCCGGTTTTTATGTGAAGTCGTGCAAGCGGTGCGAAATGTTTTGCCCGATCAAACACCGCTTTGGGTTCGCATCTCTGCAACCGATTGGGTTCCAAATGGTTGGGACATTGAACAAAGTATTGCACTCAGCGATAAATTAAAGTCACTGGGCGTTGATTTAATCGATTGTTCATCAGGCGCAATTGTACCGGGTGAAAAGATTCCGACGGGTGCAGGTTATCAAACTATTTTTGCCGATCGCATTCGACGCGAAGCCAACATCGCCACCGGAGCCGTTGGTATGATTACTGCACCCGCCCAGGCTGACCAAATCATCCGTACAGGTCAAGCAGATATGGTATTACTTGCCAGAGAAATGCTGCGCGATCCTTATTGGCCGATGCGGGCTGCGAAGCAACTACGTCAATCTGTGCCTGCTCCAATTCAATACGATCGCGCTTGGTAATTAAGCGGATTTGCGCTCGATTTTAGGTGAGCCGATTTAATCAACTAACAGGGGTAAAGATGTCTGAGATTCAAAACAAGGTTGTCATTATTACCGGAGCAAGTAGCGGTTTAGGTGAAGCAACGGCTCATCGTTTAGCCGCCAGCGGAGCCAAACTGATGCTTGCTGCCCGCCGCGAAGATAGACTCAAGGACTTGGTGGCTGCGATCGAAAAAACAGGTGGCACCGTTGCCTATCGAGTCACCGACGTTGCCGATCGCGCCCAGGTGCAAGCATTGGCGGACGCAACGCTGGAAACCTATGGACGCATTGATGTGCTGGTTAATAATGCGGGCTTAATGCCACTGTCTCCCCTTGACCAGATCAAGGTCGATGAGTGGGATCAAATGATTGATGTCAACATTAAAGGCGTACTTTACGGCATCGCTGCGGTGCTGCCGACTATGCGCCAACAGAAGTCTGGCCATGTGATCAATTTGTCGTCTGTTGCAGGACATAAAGTATTTCCGGCGGCGGCAGTTTACTGTGCTACCAAGTATGCAGTGCGAGCGATTTCTGAAGGGCTGCGGTTGGAGTCAAACGGTGAAATTCGTTCTACCAACATTTCACCCGGTGCAGTTGCCACTGAGTTGACCAGTACCATCACTCATGGTGATACGGCATCAGGGGTGAATCAGTTGTATTCAGTCGCCATTGATGCCGATGCGATCGCCCGGGCGATTGCCTATGCCATCGAGCAACCCGGCGATGTGGATGTCAACGAAATGATAATCCGTCCGACTCGTCAGGAGTTCTGAAGTGGGGCGCATGAGAGTCGATCGACTCAACTGAATTTAACCTAACGGCTGAACAGGAGACCGAATGGCTGGTGAAATGCACTACATTCGAGGTTGCACAGGTAAGGATCGTGAATTAAATAATTTGCATAAGCCTGTGGGATGGGCCAGAAAGCCCGTGCCTTATAGACGGGCTTTCTGGCCCATCCCACAAGAAAATCACGCATTGCAGGTTATTTAATTCTCATTCCTAAGCTGTTGCTGCTGATTCATAGTTTGGCTCGAAGTTGGCGATCAGGGCATCCCATCCTCAACGAGTTCGCTGCTAAACGCGATCGGCTTGATTACGAATAACTCAGCAATGTCTGTCGATTGGTTCGATCGCACATCCCCTCGCGATCGGTTGGCACTACCCATCCGTTCTTCTGAGTGCATCGTTGTGTCGATGGCACCTTCCTCCGTCAAACTCAACAATCTAATCCATCTAGCCACCATAATATCGGATAATTGTAAAGCAATTCACCAAGCTAACAGCATGAGTATTGACCAATTAAACACAGACTACGGCATTACCGAGAACCTCACCTTCGCCACCGGAAACGGTGGTTTCCCGATGATTCACATCGACAACGGTCAAGCCAAAGCCTTAATTTCTGTGTATTCCGGTCAAGTGCTCTCCTTTCAACCAGCCACCGAAACCACAGATTTGATGTTCATCAGTGACAAAGCCTACTACGCCGAAGGGAAAGCCATCAAAGGCGGTATACCCATCTGTTGGCCCTGGTTTGGCCCCGATCCCGAAGCCTTGGGGCGTCCGAGTCATGGGTTTGTGCGGAATCGCCTCTGGAATGTACTAGAAACCGCCACAACCCCAGACGGCGCAACCAAAGTCACTCTCGGACTCAAGGATACCGATGAAACTAGAGCAATTTGGCCCCAAGCCTTTGAACTGGCGATCGTGATTACGATCGGCACCAGCCTTACTGTAGAATTAATCACCCGCAATCTAGGCGACAAAGCATTTCCCCTCACCCAAGCTTTCCACACCTATTTTCAAGTCGGCGATATCAACCGCGTGCAGGTTTTGGGTTTAGAAAATAGCCAGTATCTTGATAAAGCTGATGGTGGTGTGGAAAAAACTCAAGTGGGTGCAGTAGCAATTACAGGTGAAGTCGATCGTATTTATCTCGATGTCACCAATGAATTAGTCATTGACGATAGCGCCCTCAATCGTCGGATTCGCATTAAATCATCTGGTAGTAAATCCGTCGTAGTGTGGAATCCCTGGGTGACAATTTCTGCAAATATGGCCGACCTTGATGATGCAGATTATCAGCGTTTACTCTGCGTAGAAACGACCAATGCAGCTACAGATATTGTGGAAGTTCCCCCTCATGGTGAGTTCCGCTTGCAGGCAATTTACAGCGTTGAACGCGACTAAGGAATTAGAGCTTAATCTTAGCGGTGATGGGGCAAAAATTTTCAGTAAGCGGTTCAACATTTCAATTGGATATTTTGGGCGTTGCTCAAATCCCACCCACAAAACTGGGATTGTTTCTTTAAATACAACTTAAATGCCGATTAGCTGATTGAATTGAAAAACTCTGTCACCCTACTGACTAATAATACCAAATCCAAAATTTCTCCCCTGTTTATTTCTTAATCCGCGAAAGACGTTCGGCGAAGCTGAGTCGAACCGTCTAGCCGTAAACGAAACTTTGTACGATCTGTTTTAACCGCCGACTCCGATCTTTTTACTTACCATCAATTATTATGCAAAACTTCAACTGGACAAAACTTCAAAATGGATCAGACATTCGGGGTATCGCCCTCGAAGGCGTTCCCAATGAAAAAGTCAACCTAACGCCCGAAATTGCGACAATCTTAGGTAAATCTTTTGTCAGTTGGCTGGTGCAAAAAGTCAATAGACCAGCGGCAGAATTAACGATCGCGATCGGGCGTGACAGTCGCCTATCAGGGCCAACCTTAATGCAAGCAGTCATGGAGGGAATCGCCTCAGTTGGTGCAACCGTGTACGACTTTGAAATGGCCTCAACCCCCGCCATGTTTATGAGTACCATTACCCCTGGTTTTCATTGCGACGGCGCGATTATGCTCACTGCTAGCCATTTGCCCTTTAATCGAAACGGCTTAAAGTTTTTTACCGCCAAAGGTGGCTTACAAAAACCGGATATTACAGATATCTTAGCACTAGCCCAAAGCAATAACTTTCAGCCAGCCGCATCGCCCGGTAAGATTACAAAGCATGATTTCATCTCTGTTTATGCTAACCAATTTGTGAAAAATATCCGAGAATCAGTCAATCATCCATATAATTTTGAGGAACCACTAACAGGATTAAAAATTGTTGTGGATGCGGGTAACGGCGCTGGCGGTTTTTATGTTGATAAAGTATTAAAACCTTTAGGTGCAGACACCAAGGGCAGTCAGTTTTTAGAACCAGATGGTACTTTCCCCAATCATGTGCCAAATCCCGAAGATAAACAGGCAATGCAGTCAATTCGTCAAGCAGTAATTCAACGTCAAGCTGATTTTGGGATTATTTTTGATACCGATGTCGATCGCAGTGCGGCTGTGGATGGAGTTGGCAAGGAACTCAATCGCAATCGCTTAATTGCCTTGATTTCTGCGATCGTATTACAAGAACACCCAGGCTCTACCATTGTCACCGATTCTATCACCTCCGATGGATTAACGCAATTCATCGAACAAGATTTAAAAGGGATTCACCATCGCTTTAAACGGGGCTACAAAAATGTGATTGACGAGTCGATCCGCCTGAATGAAGCCGGCCAGGAATCATGGCTGGCGATTGAAACCTCTGGACATGGAGCATTGAAAGAAAATTACTTTCTGGATGATGGCGCTTATTTGGTCAGCAAAATATTGATTGAATTGGCTAATTCAAAGCTAGCAAAACAATCTTTGCCAGATTTAATTGCGAATTTAAAAGAACCGGAAGAAAGTGCAGAATTTAGGATTAAACTTGGTGTAGATGATTTCAAGGCTCACGGCGATCACGTTATTGAGCAACTGCAAGAATTTGTCTCAACGCAAGCAGACTGGAAAATCGTTCCCAATAACTACGAAGGTCTGCGAATTTCCTGCACGTCAGCTAGCGAATCCGGCTGGTTTCTGTTACGCTTATCACTCCATGATCCGGTGATGCCTTTGAATGTTGAGTCAAATGTTAAGGGTGGTGTCGCTCGCATAGTGGATCGGCTTTTAGCTTTTTTCCAAACCACCGAATCCCTTGATTTTTCGGCACTATCGAGCTAAGTTTTACTGGTGTCAGACTATTAGTAAACCAAACCCAAGGAGGAATTTAATCATGTGGCTTTTAATCATAAAATGTTCTGCTGAAAGCTGGGATACCCATTCCAAAGCTTTCAAAGCGATCGCTGATAAATATCCGGCTACCCCTCTTTCTTCCAAAAAGATGAAAGGTGATGGTGAACGGATTATGGAATATCAGCTTGAGAATGTCAATGATGTAGAGGAATTTATGGAAGAATGCTTAACCTTAAATGGCTTCACCGCTACCTTTGAATCTCTATAATTCGAGGTAAGAATATTATAGAAATTCTCAATTTTTATCTCATACCCTTTTCGATGTGAGATTGAAAACTTGGGAATTAATACTATTTATATCGTTTCCCGTTGCATCGGAATAATATATTTGGATCATGTCATATCAAATCTGTTAGCATCGGCATTATTCCTCTCTCTAATCTCGACAAGCGCGTGAATCAGCGTCAATCCCTTGTCATCTGCAGCCCGACAAATTCTCTTTCTTTAACCGCCGATACAGGCAGATAAACACAGATTCACGCCGATGAATTAGATATATTCCGGTTGCAACATCGGTGATTGTTGACTGTTGACTGAATTTTACTATTCCGATGCTACCGGAATTGATATTACTCAAAAATAGGCTACAATAACTAGAGAGTTTTAGGAAGATTATAGGAAAGTAAACGCTCCAGAAAGAATTGATTTAACAGCAGCAACACTTCGGACACTTTTTGATCGCCTGACAATAAGGGTTTCAGGGCGCTCCAATAGCTGCAAGTAACGCTTACGAAGCACACTATCAGCCAAAAGTGAAAATCAAGGGTTTGATGCTACGACATAAAAACGCAAGCGGGGGCGGACGCACGCCGACCTCAGAAACCCGGTTTCTTCGTAGATTTATCGTGAGTCATCGCAAAACTCGTAGAAACCGGGTTTCTAGCTACCTATACGTGGGCCATGAAACTGTCCGAAGTATTGTAAATCTTCGACTTGAGGAAGGCAACGGGATTTGTGCGAAAGTATGAGCGTCACGCCAAATTTTTGAGTGTTGTTAAGTATTGATTTAAGTTAGTCTCATCTCCAAATCTTTGACCAAGCTTTTTACCTACGGGTGTTTCTATCGAGTTATTGCGGATTGCTATAGTTAGTCTAGATAGTTAAAAATATATCAGCAAGAAAAAGGTTAAGGACAGCTAGTGATGGTAATGACTGTGAATCGAAGCAACTGCGGGCTAAGTATGGAAATAATTACAGGTCTGATTTTGCGGTGGCGGCAGTTGAAAGCGAACAAGCTAAGCGCCAGTTCGAGCGGGGGAATTGTTGCTGGCCTTCTAAGTTTTGCCCTGCCGGTGCAAGCTTTGCAGGTAGTTGTGACGCCAACAAATCCCGAACTGGGAGATACGCTGTCAGTAATGATTCAGGTTGACGGTAACGGCGGGGAAACTCCCAAAGTTTCTCTACAACAAAAAAACTACCCCGCGTTTCCGATCGGCAACGGACGCTTTCGGGCCCTGCTGCCGACGACGCCTGCCGAGAAACCCGGTGCGCGCCTTCTTCAAGTCTCCGGTGACGGACAAGTGCAGAAGTTGAACGTGCAAGTGCGCGATCGAGATTTTCCCACCCAATCCATCTGGCTACCGCCTGGGAAAGACGAGGAAGGTACAGATGCTGAATTCGATCGCGTAGACGCATTTAAAGCACTGGTGACACCCCAAAAATTTTGGGACGGCAAATTGTTGCGCCCCAACTCCGGCGAAATCACCACTATTTACGGGGTGAGGCGGTATTATAATGGGGTATTTGCTCAGGACTACTACCACCGCGGCGTTGATTACGCGGGTGCTTACGGTTCCCCTGTAGTCGCACCTGCAGCAGGTCGGGTGTCTCTAGTGGGACGCGAATCGCAAGGGTTCAAAATCCACGGGAACGTCGTTGGTATCGACCACGGTCAAGGCGTAGCAAGTATTTTGATGCACCTCAGCCGGATTGATGTCAAGGAAGGCGATGTCGTGAAAGCCGGTCAAGTAATTGGTGCTCTGGGGTCAACGGGAGCGGCGACAGGCCCTCATTTACACTGGGGACTTTACGTGCAGGGGCAGTCCGTCGATCCTGTACCTTGGCGGCTTCAGGGAATTGAGTAGGAATTCTTACTGATTTTGACGGATTTATCAGTCAATTATGGGGTAAGTTTGTGGCTAGGGTGTGCAGATAACTTTATGGGTTATCAGTATTGAGTTAGGATTTGTAGAAAATTTCTCAACTCAACTCTCAAAACTCGAATCTCAAGACGCTAACAATCGCGTCTTCACAAAACTTTATTGATGATGCCGTTGAGCGGGGACGCATATATGAGTATTGAAAAAATTGTTGAACAGGCTTTACAGGATGGCTATTTAACGCCGTCTATGGAAGCTGAGGTGGGACGGATCTGCAATACGGCTTCGGAATTGTCGATCGAAGAGTACATGGCTCTCGATCGTCTGATGGGATCTTTGTTGACTGGCGAAGTTGTGGTTCTGCCACGCAAACAGTTCATCAACGTTATGGAAGAGTTGGTACTCAGCGATGCGATCGCTAGGGTTGCCGAAATTGAAGCGACGAGCGACCTGAGTCTGGATGTGGGAGATATTGCAGCTTATGCTTTAAATAGGCTGCCACCTCTGTACGCTACGACGGAAGAGGGCGCTCACTTTCAAAGGGCTAGGGCTAAAGAGCAACTTCACGATTTGATTTCTAAAGAAGTCAACGCAGCGATCGCCCGCAACTTGGACAGGCCCGACACTCCAAACCCTACAGCTTTGGGCAAGTCTTCTGGAAACGAAGTTCTTACACAGCTAAGCACTTGGCTGCAAGCTAACGCCACTAATTTTGAGCAGTAGCCGTAGTACCACTCCCAACGGCTATTTTGATTAAGTCGATCCCGCTCAATTCAGAAAGCGGGATTTTTAGTTTCTGATCTCAAATCTGTTAGCATCGGAATTATTCATATATCTATTCTCTTCATCTGCGTGAATCAGGGTCAATCCATTGTCATCTGCGGTTAATACATTCTCTTTTTTTAACCGCAGATGAGGGCAGATAAACACAGATTAACGCAGATAAATTAGATCAATTCCGGTTGCACCGTCCGTGAGTGTTGACCCTTCGGCTTCGCTCAGGGCATCGCTGTTGACTGGATTTTACGCCCGATGATGCTACCGGATTTGATATGAGCCACTAACACAGGACGTAGGCAAATGGCATCATATATAGTAAGGTGCTCTACTATCCCGAAATCCTCGATAGTCGTTCAATTAAGGAGTCTAACGCACCCTACAAGTGGATGGTGGTGTGACATTTCACCTTAGTCCTCTAACATTCATCTGAAGGCCGAAGCCAGAAGGCACAAGACCGAAGCCAGAATTCAAGAAAAAAAATTAAAATTTAAGAGTTTTCTTTATTTGTTACATCAAAGAAAAAAAATTCTTTTCCTTCTTCCCTCTTCCTTCTTCCTTCTTCCTTCTTCCTTCTTCCTTCAAACCATTAATTGTTGTTGTCAGAAGAGTCGGCAGAGGGGCCAGCCGTAACTTTTGTTTCTCGCTTTTCGCGTTTTTTCCGTTCCGCTTGGATGACATCTTGAAGCACTATTCGCGCTTGAGCCATTTTTTCCAAATTGCTGCGGTACAAATCTAAATCTTTGCTAACTTTGTCTTCTGGCAGGTGCAAGGCCGCACTGACTTTGGCGATCGCGTCGTTTCGCGTTTCTTGGTCTTTTACTAAGTTAGGGTCAGCTTTTTCTAATAGCGAGAACAAACCGATCGCGAACAAGCGGCTGTACTTAAATTGAGGGTTGCTGGCGATCGCCCCTAAAGACGCTTGCAAATCCGCTGTATCTTCAAAGCTGGTCGAAAGATCGACCCACGAGAGCAACTCTTGCCCGGAAAGTCGATCCGCCAAGCTTTCCAATCGCTGAGCGTCTTGTTTGTACCGCTCTGGATCGTCTTCTAGGGACTTGCACAAAGCGTTAAAAATCGAAACTCTGTCGGCTTCTGGGGCGTACCCAAGCATGAATCGATCAAAAGCTGTCACTATCCCCAAAGCATAAATCGGGTCGTATTGAAAATCGGCATTCGCCGAAAGCAAGTGCATTTCTACCATCAACTCTTCCACCACTCGACGGTAAATTGAGTTGATCGGTCGAGTGTGAATCGTATAGAAACTTCGCTTAGTATCTGAAACAGTACGGTTATTGTTCACCTGAGTCTTATAGATAAATAATTTTGCCGTAGCGGGCGTGCCAGCGCGGCGTGAGTAAAGTCGGGGGAGTCAATTCTGCGATCGGGCTGACAATAAGTGCCAGTTTTTTTAAGCGTTGCCGCCGGATTGCGAGACAAAATTTTATCAAAAAGATTTTACGCGCGATCGGCAGCAACAATTAATATGTCGCAATAGGAGGGAAAAACCCCAGTATCTTTACAATCATAGCTTAGCTGGGATCGCTCATAAATCTAATCTTCTGATTTGCCCAGCCTAGATATGGCCTTACATATCACAATAATTTTTTCTTGTCAACCCCTAGTCGTGAAAAATCAAACAAACATGACAATTTCTCCTGAATTAATAGCTTTAGCCCAGTACATGGCGGGCGAATTTGACAACCGGGAACAAGCGCTAGCAGAGCCGGCGTGGTACGTCCACCTTCGTTTATGGCAAAGACCACTACCCGTTCCTTTATTTTCCGAACCCAGCATTGCCCTGTTTGCCGAACAAGCCAACATTCTGGAATTAGACAAGCCATACCGCCCCCGCATCGTGCAACTGAGGCACTCACAGATAGCGCCAGGACTTATCGAAGCTCAGTATTATATGTTCAACGACATTACAGCCGTCCAAGGAGCCGGTTGCAACCCCGACTTGCTTGGAAAGCTAACGAAGGAGCAAATCCAACTCCTCCCCGGCTGCACCCTGTCGGTTGCAGTGCAAAATTTAGCCTCAAACAGCTATCGCTTTCGGGCATCTTTGCCGGAGGGCACTCGCTGCGGCTTTGCCTACGGGGGGCAAAATTACCAAGTAGACTTGGGATTTGAAGCCGCAGGCGAGGAATTTCTCAGCTACGACAAAGGAATAAGCCCCACGACAGGCAAGGCTATCTGGGGAGCTTTAATGGGCCCTTTTAGATTTGTCAAGCGTCAGGATTTTGCTTCTGAGATATTGGTTTGAAGCAAGAAGCAACAAGAAACAAGGAAGAAAGATTTAGCTATCTAGGATAGAAGGCAAGACTTTACCTTGACCTATTCTTCTACTTTAGTGTTTTGGTGAACCTCTCAACCTCTCAAGGAAGGAAGAAAGCATAAGGAAGCTGGCAAGAATTTACCTGCTTCCTGTTCTTGTGCAGGCTTCCGGCGCATTTTGTGAGCCTCAAGCTTAAATTGCGCTTACACCGCAAGCGATGCAAGCGGGAGTGGTCAACTTGCGCGCGGCACCCCCTCTAGAGCTTCTTCTTCCGTTTCAAAGATTTCAAACACAGAATCCATCATGGTGACTTCAAACACCAGTTTGGCTTCGGGATGAACATTGCAAATGCGGAAACTTCCCTTAACTTTATCCGCATCCCGCATACCTGCTACAAGTGAGGTCAGGCCAGAGCTATCGATAAAGTTAACCTGACCAAGATTCACTACAACATGGCGGCTAAGTTTGGAAATACACTCTTGCAACTTGAGGCGGAATTGCCAAGCTGTAGTGATGTCCAACCGTCCTGTCGGTGCTAAGACGATAACTGTTGTACCGTCTTGAAGCGTGTGGGTTTTTTGATCAATATGAATCACTGACCCTTCCCTCAAATTTATTATCTATCGCGGTGGTTACTGTCCCAGTAGTTTAACTCAGGTCGGTGACTGCTGAGGCATCCAATTCGCCCAATCTTGCGGTTTTAAGAACTTGGAGTAGAGTTCGGCTTCGGGAGAGTTGGGTTCTGGCTCGTAACAGTATTCCCAGCGTACCAAAGGTGGCAGGGACATTAAAATCGATTCGGTGCGTCCGTTGGTTTGTAAGCCAAAGGTCGTGCCTCGATCGTACACTAAGTTAAATTCAACGTAACGGCCGCGGCGGTAAAGTTGGAAATTACGCTCACGCTCGCCGTATTCTTTCGATCGGTGCTTTTCAATAATGGGGGTGTAAGCCGGCAAAAATGCCCGGCCGCAGTCCTGTACAAAGGCGAACAGCGACTCCCAACTCCTAGGTTCCGGCACCCCGATGTTGTTGCTGCACTCAGCAGCCTTGCCTTTGACATGATGGTCGCGGTAAAGCGCGCCTTGAGCGCTTTGGTAGTCAAAAAACAGTCCGCCCACGCCGCGGGTTTCTTGGCGGTGGGGGAGGTAGAAATATTCGTCGCACCAGAGTTTAAATGTCGGATAATATCCGGGATGGTGGCGATCGCAAGCTGCTTTTAGAGTTTTGTGGAAATGAGCTGCATCCTCAGCCAACGGGTAATAAGGAGTCAAATCTACACCACCGCCAAACCACCAAATCGGGCCGGCCTCAAAATAGCGATAATTCAGGTGAACCGTTGGCAAGTAGGGATTGCCAGGGTGCAGCACCATCGAAGTGCCTGTTGCATAGAAATCGTGACCGGCGGCTTCTGGGTGCTTTGCCAAAATCAAGGCCGGCAAACTTTCGCCCCAGACTTGGGAAAAATTGACTCCCCCCTGTTCAAAAACATTGCCTTCCCGCATGACGCGAGAACGTCCGCCGCCACCTTCGGAGCGTTCCCAAGAGTCCTCCTTAAATTTGCCAACGCCATCGAGCTGTTCGAGGGATTGACAAATTTCATCTTGTAGGCTTTTCATAAATTGGCTGACTCTAGCTCTAGAGTCAGCGGGCGGCAAAAACGGAGAAGTGGCGGTTTTAAGTGTGGTAGAAACTGTCATAAAATTTTCTGTTGTCAGATTTGAGTCTTAGATGGGCGATGATTCCCAAATCCAGTCGGCACTGTAATTATGCCACCGTAGGTCTGCAAATGATCGCTATGAAGTTACATTAAAAAATAGCAATAAAAATATACTTAAACCTGCGATCGAAAATTCGCTAACCCAATTGCAGAGCTATGGTGGAGAACACAATGCCCAATACACTCGATGTTAGTTCAGTCTTAGAAATCCTGCGACCTGTGCAAGACCCCGAACTGCAAAAGAGTTTGGTGGAATTGAACATGATTCGTAACATAAAAATTGACGGCGGTGTCGTCAGTTTTACTTTAGTGCTGACAACGCCTGCTTGCCCGCTGCGAGAATTTATTGTCGAAGATTGCCAAAAAGCGGTCAAACAGTTGCCAGGAGTCGAAAAAGTGGCGGTGGAGGTGACAGCCGAGACGCCGCAGCAGAAGGGAGTGGTCGATCGCCAAGGCATTGAAGGCGTTAAAAATATTATCGCAATTTCCAGCGGCAAAGGCGGCGTCGGCAAAAGCACGGTGGCGGTAAACGTGGCAGTAGCGCTGGCACAAACCGGCGCTAAGGTGGGTTTGCTGGATGCGGATATATATGGGCCCAACGACCCGAATATGATGGGTTTGGGGGACGCGAAAGTGATGGTTAGGGACGGAAAAAGCCGGGAAAGCCTCGAACCAGCCTTCAACTACGGCGTCAAATTGGTGTCGATGGCGTTTTTAATTGACAAAGACCAGCCCGTCATTTGGCGCGGCCCGATGTTAAACGGGATCATTCGGCAGTTCCTCTATCAGGTGAATTGGGGCGATTTAGACTATTTGATTGTCGATATGCCTCCGGGTACTGGAGACGCGCAGTTGACAATGGCGCAAGCGGTGCCGATGGCTGGTGTGGTGATCGTGACGACGCCGCAGACTGTGGCTTTGTTGGACTCTCGCAAGGGTTTAAAGATGTTCCAGCAGTTGGGAGTGTCGGTGTTGGGAATTGTGGAAAACATGAGCTATTTTGTGCCGCCGGATATGCCCGATAAGCAATACGATATTTTCGGTTCTGGTGGCGGGGAAAAGACTGCTGCTGAGTTGGGAGTGCCGCTGTTAGGCCGCATTCCGCTGGAAATTCCGTTGCGGGAAGGTGGCGATTCGGGGGTGCCGATCGTGGTGGGGCAACCGGGTTCTGCTTCAGCTAGGGAGTTGCGGGCGATCGCGGGCCGCATTGCCGGTAAAGTTTCCGTAGCAGCCTTAGCGTAACAAACTCTTGTTTCTGGGCTTTGCCTAGCGTCTTCCGGTTGACGAAGATTTGCCTAGTTCTCAGGCTCTGCTTGGGAACTAGAAACGAGAAACGGTAAGCTATAAAGAGCAAACTTAACATTCAAAGAATTATGATTTTTCCAGGTTCGGCAGTTCGAGTTAAAGATAAGGGTGAGATTTACTACGCCTTTCAAGGACAAGTCCAGCGAGTTACCGACGGGAAAGTCGCGGTACTGTTTGAAGGTGGCAATTGGGACAAGCTGATTACGTTCCGGCTTTCGCAATTGGAACTTGTGGATGCTACGGCCGGCCGGGCCAAGTAGTCATTAGTCGTTAGTCATTGGTAATTCGTAATTTTGGACTTACGCAGGGTGGCGAGAAACCGGGTTTTTAATCGAAATACGTGCTGATCACCCTCAAGTTTGGTAAAAAACCCGGTTTCTGACTACTCATATTATCAAGAGACTTGAATTGCATAAATTTTTGATTGATAGAACAACCGCAGATGAAAGGCAGATCGACACAGATTAACGCAGATAATTTCAACAATTGACAGTGAATGAATGCAATATTGTCTAATGTGGAAAATTCTAAGCGTGCCGCACTGTGGCTGAAAAAGCCGTAACACAAAACCAATGCCCCATGCCCCATCCCCAATGACTAATAACTAAAACTATGCGTTTACCATTACCCCAATTTGCTACAAAAGAGCGGCATCCCGATCGCATTGCTGAGGTAATCGAGACGGCAACTTCGGAGTTTTTGGCTCAATGTTTGGAACCAGAAGACTTAAGTTTTCCTGTGATGCCACCTTTTGGGAGTTGGGTGAAGGCCGAGGATGAAGAGTCGAAAAATCAAATCTACGGCGTGGTTTATTACGCTACGACTAGCCCGATCGACTCGGTGCACAGAGCTCGCGCTTTGGGTTTGTCGCTGGAAGAGTTGCGGGAAGAACAACCGCAGATTTTTGCGATGCTCAAAACCGAGTTTCGAGTGGCGATTGTGGGGTTTGAGACTGCGCCGGAAAGGTTGAACGGTCACGGCCCATCGAGGGGTAAATTTTATCAGTATTTGCCGCCGCGCCCGCCGCAAATTCACCAGGCGGTTTATCGCTGCGAACCGGATGAGGTGATTGATTTTACCGTACAATTGGATTTTTTGAGGACGCTGCTGGGGGTGACTAATGCGCCGGTGGATGCGCTGACGGCGGCGGCGATTCGGGAGATTTATCAGTTGCGGATGCGCGATCGATCTTGGTTAGTGGAAGCGGGGAGGAGTTTGAGTGTTTTGTTGAAGGATGATTATGACAGGTTGCGGGTAATTTTGAGTCAGATTCATCCGTAGGGAAAAGCTGGAATAAGATAATCTGGACTTACGCAAAAGTGGCTTGACACGCTACGGATAGCAGTAAGGTGTGCAAAGCGCACCTTACATAATTAGGTTCTGCGTCAGTCCCGATCGGGTTTTTTGTGAGGAAAAATATTTTATGTGGGTAGAGGTAACACCGCTGAATCAAGTTCCCGAATGGGGTGTCTTGAAGGTAAAAGTTGACGAAACTTCAGTGATTTTGAATCGTCAAGGCATGAATGTGACTTGTTACCGTAATGCTTGCACTCATTTAGAATATCCGATCGACATGGGTAAGGTAAGCAGCGGTATCATTACCTGTCCATTTCACAAATATCAGTACAAGTTAGATACTGGTAAATGTTTGAATGCACTAGGCGATTCCCTGGAATCTTATCCGGTAAAAATTGAGGGCGATCACGTTTTTGTCGAGATAGATTAGTTATGCGTTAGTCGTTAAGTCTGACAGGGGTTTAAACCCCTGTCTCATAGGTCAAGTCGTCTCAAGACGACTGTAGATTAGTATTTGATATCAAGTCCGGCTTAAATACCCCCTCACTCTCTTAGTCTGCGGAGGCAGACTTTGTTTGTGTAGTAGCGGTTTCAACCGCCGAACCATCTTTCAACCTACCATTTTCGCGCGCCGCTGGCGGAGGAAAATCACCAAAAGCCCGATCGCACCTACCGCCAACAGCAGCCATTCTTCGGGTTCAGGAACCCCCGAAACATTCAGAGGATTATTCGGCTTACTCAACTGTTCCTTACCGGATTCTACCTCTCTGTCAAATCGATCGCTCTTAGCTTCCGCTGCTTTTAGCTGTTCCCTTTGCGCGTCATTAACTAACACAATCATCGAAGAATAAGGCGTCACCACTTTGAAATTTTTAGCTACTGCGTGCATTGCATCCAGTTGCGTCAATTGATTTGAACTTTTCTGCTTGCTAAGTGCAGTTATCAACTGCCGCGCAGCTATCGGTTTAAAGCCTTCATCTCCCGTATCTTTTAACTCTGCGACTGCCGCCAATTTTGCGGTTTTTTTCGACTGCGGCGTTTTGGCATAACTCCAAACATAGCCGTCCACAACGCTAACTGTAGATTTGCCCGAAGCTACTGTCGTTGCTACTCGCTGCATCGCCTCTTTCATATCTATAGAAACTCCGCCGCCGCTATCTTGAATCACCTTTAAAGTTGCGTCGTCGTAGCCGGGGGGCAAACCTCCCAAATGCACTGTCCATAGGGGTGAAGAGATCGAAAGTTTAAGTTTGCGATCGTCTGATAACTCGTAACTGTGGCGATCGCTCACCAAAAATACAGTATCGTAACTTTTATCGCCCCGCAACTGTGCAAACTGTTGCAGCATATCTTTGAGCTGGATTGTACCGTAAAATGTCACCTTTGCCGCATCGAAAGTGCCTACATCTTCCACAAACTTAGGTGGCATTCCCGCAGCGCTGGCAACATACAAATCAACACCATTTTTGCCTGCTGCATTAGATTTTAACCATTCAAAATTCTCTTTTACTTCCTTCTTTTGGGCCGCCATGCTGCGGGAACTATCCAGAATAACTGCAAATTTCTTGCCTTGCGGTAGGGAGTAATTTGCATCAGCCAGCGGCTTAGCAGAAATGATATTTCCTCCCGGTAGAATCGCCTGCTGCGCTGTTAGCGGTTGCTGTGCGACTGCGGGCAAAAAGGGTGGCAGCCAAGTTTCTCTTGCTTCTTTCCCGCTGTATTTTACCTCTTTTCCGGCGATCGTGCGGCGAGTATTTTGGTTCCAAAAAATGTTGCGTTTCTCCGCCAAAACAGGCATACCCCAACCCTGCGGCTGGCGCATGACTTTGTAAGTAAGCCACAGGTGCATTTCGGTTGGCCCTTCTGTTTGGGTGAATTCTCGTTTGACCGGGATTGGAAAAGCCCGCAAGCGGTATTGTTTGGGGCCAATTTGTTCTAGCAAAGCCGGATCGACTCTTTCTCTCACCTGTTGATTGTAGACTTGCTGGGCGGCACCTCTAGGCGATACCGTAAATACAAAACGTTTGTTTAAATCGCCAGTATCTCCCAGCCAAACTCCTGTAACTGCGGCGCTTTCCGGCAGCGAAAAGTAGTAGAATACTTCTTGCAAATTCGGTGTTTGATTTTTGTAAACTTCGTAGAGTTGAACGTCAGCCCAATCGCCGTTTTCTTTGACTGTCACTTCTTGCGACTGCAACCATACTTTTTCTTGATTGACATTCAGCAAACCCGCTTTTGCTTCTTCGCGATTTGATGTAGACTGTACCGCGTGTTTTACTGCTTCTGTGTCGCCTTTTTGCAGTTCCGTATCGAAGAATTCGCCGTAGAGTTTTTCGGCTTTTTCCACATCAGCACTAGAGCCTTGGTACAAAAACGGCGACATTAAAAAATTATAGCTATTCTGCACAGTTTGAGCCGCTCCGTCAGGTAAATTCAAACTATTTTTGTATATCTCATAAATGTGGTTGTTTTCTCCCACAGTGCTGAGGTAGCGGTAAGGGGACAAATAAGCATTGACTAAGCCGGATCGAATCATATCAGAATTCGCCAATAAAGTTTGGCGAACCGTGTCATTTGCGGGGGGAGTCGCCAGCATTTTTAGTGCTGCAACTTGTGGCTGCTGCTGCAAAGCGGAGAAAATAGCCAGCCAAGCTGCTATGACTCCCAAACTTCCGATTAGCGTTTTATTTTTCCCGTATTGGGCAGCAAAACTCTGCCATATTTTCCGCCCGGAATGAATGTAGAGAAAGCCGTACAGCGAAGGCATGACAACGAATAAGCTACAGGTTAAACCAAACAATATAAAGGATAATGGTATCCAAATTAAAGCCAATGCCCACGCCCCGTATTTAAACATCTCCCGGAAGGGCGAAACCCATGCAAAATTGAAAAATTCAATGACTAAAGTGAAGAATCCATAAAGTGTAAATACGGCCACAGGTAGAGCGTAATACATTAGCAATGTTGCCGCCCCAATGCCAACTACTAGCATTAAGCTGTGGCATCCTAATTGCAGCCACGCACTTTGCTTTTCTCCGATTAACCTTAAAAAACGAGGCTGTTTATTATGGGAACTTTGAGAAGCTGAAATATTTTGAACATTATCTCTTTTACCCAGATATCCGTACAGCATTTCCACTAAAAAAGCTGCTATGCACAAAGTAATAGTAGCGATGATTTGAGAACTAGCTGGGGTGAGTTCTCGTAGCAAAAATAACCGGAGTAAGCAGAGCAAAAATAAGGGCGTTTCTACTCCATAAAATAATCGCATTAGCTGTAAGGGTTGATTCCTAAAACTCCTGAATCCGATTATGGTAAAGAGTGTCGGTATGGCTATCAGTGCTATTAGGGTTAACGAAAATTCAAGGGGGATAATTCCGTCTATTGTGGCTTGGATTAAGAGAATTCCTACATAGGGCAAAATTCCCAGATAAACGATTGATAAAAATGTTAGGTTCCACAGCCAAAAAATTGCCTGAAAAATGATATTAAATACAAGTTTAATTTTTTTCATTTTTGCCTCTTTCTAAGCTATAGTTGACGGTATTGTGTACAGTATTAGCGAAGTCTTGTATTTCAGCACTTGCGGGGTTTAGGGAACTGTCAAAGAGAATGGAAACTAGCACCCAAGTATGATTTTTATGGGTGATGTCGCTGCCGATGCGCGACAAGAAGTTATCGGTAGTTTGCTGTGCAGATTGGAGCCAGTATGTAGCGGATAGTTGGTTGTCTTGGAGAGACAGCCAGCGCGCCGTTACAGCAGGAGTTAGCTGTTTTATTTCTATTCGATTGACGGGAATGCCGCTGGCTACAAAACACAGCTCCGGTGCGTGATAAGTCTGCCAAGATGTGCTGGCTACTGTGAGCATGGAGCCGCGTAAGTGGCCTGACACAAATCTTTTTTTCTCTGTTTGAGTGCCGGGGTAATTGCCAAAGAATTTTTGTTCGCTGGGATTCAGGGGGATTGATTCGGACACAATCGTGTCGGGAAATTTGAGGGGGGCGATCGCTAATTTTTCACTTTCTACATGATACAATTGAGAGATTGCACCCAAAACAGCCACCGCCACAATTAGTCCCGGTTTGGCCAAAGGTTGATTTTTGAATATTTCTAAATTCCGTTGCGAGTTAAAATCAATTTCTTTTGTTTCTTGAAATTTCGGAACTTTTTGCAGCATCAACCAACTTAAGAAGCAAGCGCAGACTAAACCAACAATTCCCAGGGGTACGTGCAGGATTTCTGCATAAGTTTGCTGTTGGAAAACTTGGGCAACCAGCACTAAAACGGCAACCCGCAAAGCATTAGCAGACAACAACATTAAGAAGTTAGCAGCGCATACTGCCAGCCATTTTAAACTCAATTTGCGGCATTCTAGCCAGGTAGCAGCAAGCAAAAATAGCGTTCCCACTAAGAGGGTTTTAATGCCGCTACAAGGCACGTCAACGTGAGCGATGCCATTTTCCAAAACGATAATATCGTAAGAAGAAATAGCGCCAATGTGCAGCAGAGAGAGTAACTGTTCTACTACCTCAGCAGTCAGCACTCGCGCCGGCAAACCTAATCCGCTATTCAACTGACTGTTAAATGGTAAAATACAAGCCAGCAAGCCCGCAACTGGCAAGTTTTTTCGCCAAAAGTTCTGCTCCACCAATAAGCCACACAGCCCGTAAGTTCCGAGGATAAATAACAAGACAGTAATTTGTTTGATATCAATTATGCACTGAAGGGCGATCGAGCAAATACCCGCACCCAACATCAACAGCAGCGGATATCGCCTCAAAACGAAATTTGGCAAAAATCCGGGCGGGCGATCCTCTTCGAGGGCTGCGCTAACGCAGTTCCCAATCGATCGCACTACTAATGCTACAATCAGAAAGCCAAATACTATCTTGTACAGTGTGGGTATCTCAACAAACGAGGATAACAGCCACTTAACTGCCGAGATATTGGCCCAAAACCAAGCAAGGGCTAACAAACAAGGAGCGAGCCAAACCAAATTAACCCCAGAATTGGGACTGACAGCATCTGGAAGGTCAGAATTGGGAATATTGGTGCGCTGCATGATACCGCTTGACATTCACGTTGGTGACATCTTAGCTCAGCAAAATTAGTAATGTCTAGACCGGTTATTTAAGTTTTGTCAAGCTTCGATTTTCTCTACAGAGAAGCTAGCGTTATAATAATTAATCTTAGCGGAGGTAAAAATGAGCGAAAAAAGCCCAGGATACAAAATTGTTAGCGATAACCGACAAGCGCGCCATCTCTATGAAATTATAGAGACATACCAAGTGGGCATCGAGTTGAAGGGAACCGAAGTCAAATCAATTCGGGAAGGAAAAGCCAATTTGCGGGACGGATATGGCTTAGTTCGGAACGGGGAACTGTGGCTCATCAACGTTCACATTTCGCCTTGGAGAAGTGCTAGCAACTATTTTAATCACGAACCCCGCCGCACTCGTAAATTGCTGATGCACAAGCAGGAAATTCGCAAATTGATAGGCAAGGTCGAAGAAAAAGGTTTGACTTTAGTGCCGTTAAAAATGTATTTGAAAGGCGGCTGGGTAAAACTTGATATCGGTTTGGGTAAAGGGAAAAAACTGTACGACAAGCGCGAAGATTTGAAGAAACGCGAAGATAAGCGGGATATGGAAAGAGCGATGAAGCAATTTTAGTCCGAGTCATTAGTCATTAAACATCTCCCAACAATAAACTCAAACCTTTGCTACTTGAAGGTTGAAAGTTAATTTATGGAGATGTTTATTAGTTAGGAGTCATTAGTGATTCATGATTGGTGATTGCTCATTAATGATTGGCTATTTTAAATCGAGTTCGGTTAATTACTCATCATAATATTTTTCAAAATCCTCCCTTGAGGATGTTCAGGACTTCCATCGTCACTACAAACTTAATTAGAGTTATTTCACCGGAGCCCATCTTACAGCAGATTCTATGTTGAGGAACTAAACCCCAGCTCGTTCCATCCCCGTAGGGAAACGGCCCAGGGTAAGTCCCTACACTTCATAAACCTGGAATACGCAGTATCTCCTCATACAGTCGCATACTGTCGATCGACTGACCGCTGACTAAGTATTATTACTTAGATAAGGCAACAGTTCTACCTTCTTCATGCTTCCCGCTTCCTTTTTCCTGAAAATATCCGGATGGCTTGTGGAGCCTTATGAATGATTAACCTATGGTCGAATACCTCTGGCTAGTGGGAGCATTACCCAAGCATTCGGCTGTGGACTGACAAACTCTTATGAGAAATGGGTTCAAACCGGAGTCATTTCGTAAGATTATGATGCCATTAAGGTGGCAATTAAATCTGGCAAACAAAATATCGCCCACTCTCAAGTTAAAAAATGCTAAAAATGACACCATTAGCTAACATTTTCAATGCCATGAAAGAGCCACAAAAAAAGCATCAGAACTCCAAGTGGCGAGCTTTCTTGCTGATGCTAGCAGTAGGCTTTGGCGGCTGGCAAATTGGGTTGCCGGAAGTAGCCTCATTTTTTAATAATATGGCGTTTGAAAACTACAAAGCCAATCGATTGGCTGATACTCAACAAGCCTATGAGTTAGCACTTTCGGTCGATCCAAAAAGCCGAACAGCTCTTTACAATTTGGGATGGCTTTGCGAAGAGGTGCAAGACTTACAGTGCGCCCGAGGAAAATATCTGCAAGCTGCCAAACTCGGTCTGCCTGCTGCTTACAGCAATCTGGCTCGATTATATATAGTTGATCAAAAAAACTATCCGGCTGCGGTTCACTTCCTGTGGCAAGGTTTGAAATTAGCGGAGGATGATCGAGTCAAATATTCTTTACTCAAAAACTTGGGATGGGCTCGCCTGGAACAGGGTCGATATTCAGAGGCATTGCAACATTTGGATGCAGCCATTAAACTTGATAGTGAAGGACCAGCAACTTACTGCTTAAAAGCGCAAGTCCTAGAAAAGATGAAAAATACTAAGGCAGCGCTACCGCAGTGGAAAATTTGTCTAAAGTATGCGGATTCTCAAGAATTCGATGAGGATATATGGATAGGGATGGCACGTCAACGATTAAACGAGGAAAAAACAAATAAATGAAACGCACAGTTTTGTTTTCATCAACCATACTGGCAATTATAACGGTACTGGAGCTAAGTCAAGCCTCAACAGCACTGCCAACTCCTTCGACTGTTAAAATTACAGTTAATGAATCAGTCGAAACGCCGTTCGACTCCAATCAATCGACGTGGCGGCGGTGCAGAGATAGAGATGGTGGAAAATATCCGTGTCCCAGATTCATCATGACTCCGAAGAGCGAAAAATAAGAGTTATTTTCAATAAATTTTGTAGAGTGTACCATCGCCACTTTACACCAACAGGTATGTAGTATGTAGTAGTAATAGTAGTATACAGGGTGCGCCGTCCGCACCTTATAGCATTTGAGATGTGAGATTAAGAATTAAAGAATTGGAAATAACTTATGGCTATAATGGTTTGCAGCTTGCATCAAGCTGCATTCTTTTTTTGAACTGGTATAACTCCTAATCATTAGACCTCTTGCAAAAGTCCCCAATAAGGGCAATAGTAAGGTGATAGAGAGGAAAAACTGATGACTTACGAACA
>NZ_JAUBQW010000087.1:0-28033 GCF_036701485.1 Microcoleus sp. Pol11C3
CTGAGTTTCACACGTTTGAGCTTGTTAAGAAAGTCCCTCTTGACTTTCTATCGCTCTTCTTAACTTGTCACCAATGGTTTCCCGATCGCATTAGTTTGTTTTCGGGAGTCGATTTTACCGTTGACAGCGACTTGGGATTAAACGGCAGTTGCGATTTTCTGATCAGTCGATCGGTAGAGTTCCTGATTGTTAGCGCGCCGACGATTTTAATCGTTGAGGCTAAAAAGGAAAATATTAATGCTGGGTTGGGTCAGTGCGTAGCGGAAATGTATGCAGCTCAACTGTTTAACGAACGGGAGGGAAATCAGGTATCGAGGATTTATGGGGTTGTGACAACGGGAGAAATTTGGAAGTTTTTAATGCTGGAAGGGCAATCAGTTCAAATAGATTTATTGGAGTATTTTTTGAATCAGGTTGATAAAATTTTGGGAATTTTAGCGATCGGCATTCAAAATGAGTAATTGGGAATTGGGCATGGGGCATGGGGCATGGGGCATGGGCATGGGGTAATAGGTAAGCAGTAAAAACAAATCTAAAATCTAAAATGTAAAATTTAAAATCGTATGACTCAAGATGCTAGACCTGCTGCTAATTGCAATTTTGGGATTTCTCGGCAGTTTCGGTCACTGCGCCGGGATGTGCGGCCCGCTGACAATGGCGTTTTCTCTTTCTAATTCCCGCAACGATAAATTAGCTGCTTTCCGCTTTCATTTGCTGCTAAATTTGGGGAGAATTACTGCTTACGCTTTGGTTGGTGCTGCAATTGGCGGGCTGGGTTCGGTGTTAATTGCGGGCGGACTTTTAGCTGGTACGGGTAGCGAATTGCGGCGGGCGATCGCACTTCTAACGGGCACGATGCTGATTTGGTTCGGAGTAGGGCAAATTAAACCGAACTTGCTGCCGGGATTGCCCCGATTGCACCCGCTGTCGCACGATCGAGTCGGACAAGCTATGAGCAAGCTTTCGGCGCAAAAAAACTGGTGGGTGCCGATTGCTTTGGGTTTGCTTTGGGGTTTGATTCCCTGCGGTTTCCTCTACGCAGCGCAGATTAAGGCGGCGGAAACTGGAAACCCGGTTTTGGGTGCGGCGACGATGCTGGCTTTTGGACTCGGCACGCTGCCAACTATGCTGGGAGTGAGTTTTTTTGCTGGCAGATTGAGCGCGGACAAGCGCAGTCAACTGTTTCGTGCTGGTGGCTGGGTGACGGTGGCGATCGGAATTCTTACCTTGCTGCGAACCGATGAAATGGTCGATTTTACCGGCCACGCAGCCCTGCTGTGCTTGATGCTAGCACTGTTGGCGCGTCCGGTTAGCAAGTTTTTGCCGCAACTGCTGCGCTACCGCCGCGCCTTGGGTGTGGGCGCGTTTGTCCTAGCAGTCGCCCACACGTTTCATATGCTGGATCATACGCTGCAATGGAATTTTGATGCTGTGTCTTTCATGTTGCCGCAGCACCAGTTGGGAATGGCGGCTGGGATACTGTCGCTGCTGTTGATGGTACCCGCGACGGTTACAAGTGTCGATCGCGTTCAAAATTTTTTAGGCAAGCTGTGGCGAATGCTTCACCTGTTAAGCGTTCCAGCTTTCCTGCTGTGCGCTGTACACGCGGCACTCATCGGTTCCCACTATCTCGGCGGCTTTGAATGGAAGTTGCACAATCAACTGCTGAGTGCCGTGTTAGCGGTGGTTGCGGTGTTAGTTCTGTTTGTGCGATCGCGCTTATTTTGGTCAATTTTATCACTGGATCAATTTTATGTTTCACCTGTCAAACAAAAGTAAAACTTTAGGATTGTTAGTTTTTTTGGGATTGCTAGTTGAAGCAGCAATTCCCACTGCGCCGCAGTTAAACTCGATTTCAGTTTTAGCACACGAAGTCGAAGTATCGGGAGATGTAGCCGCTACCTTTCACCTAGAACCCAACCACAATCCCCGCGCCGGACAGCCTGCGAGAGTGTGGTTTGCACTAACTCGCAGGGGGGGAGAAATTATCCCCTTAGAGCAGTGTAATTGCAAGTTAAGCGTTTATACCAAACCTTATAAAGAGGGGAATAAACCGCTGATGCAACCGCCTTTAAAAGCAGTATCTGCGGAACGGCTAAAAGGCATTCCGGGAGCTGATATTGTGTTTCCCAAGGCTGGGGCTTATGAATTAGAACTGAGCGGAGCAGCGAAAATCGCAGCTAATTTTAAACCCTTTAAACTGAATTATAAAGTGACGGTTCGGTAAGATAATAAGCGCCGCAACTTTTTTTTCAAATCTTTAAAAATTGCCATAGCAACGGCGAGCGCACTTGCACTTTTGCAGATATTTATCGGACATTTGAGGCGCGAACAAGTTTATCGCTATCAGTAAACCCAATTAGCAGCAATCGAAGCTAAGTGGGAAATCTCCCCAGGGCGCTGGTGTTTATGATTGTGTTCATCGGCTTTCTAATCCCGATTAGGATTTTTTACAACTTCTACAATTACGTTGTGTTTCGGGATAAGGTTGTTGGCAGCCACTACGGGGAATAAAGCCTAATAAAACCGCAGAGGCAAGCCACTGTATGCAGATAATATCCACTCTATATCCGGGTTTATCTGCGTGTATCTACGGTTAAAAAATACAAATTATTTGTTTGTGATACCATCACAACTTACGCAACCATACTATACATAGTGCAGAGTAGACCAAGGAAGTGATTTAGGATTAGCGATCGCACGTCATGCGATTTGAAATTTGAGATTGCTTGCACGGATGAGTCCGGGGCTTGCGATCGTGAGGCGCAGCTTTTTTCACAGGTACACGGCTGAATCCGGGGGCGTGTGACCAAATTGCTTGATTGTCAAATAATAGTTGATAAACATAGGAAAAAAATTACAGTTAATTCTGTCCCTAGCGAGGGTGCAGAGTTTGCGATCGCTATCTTTGTCAAATAATAAAATACAATGGAATAGAAGGTTTTAATTTAACTGTTTTATAACATAGGGTCAACCAGTTATGGATGCGATCGCCCATTTGTCAGGTTATGAGATTACAGAGCAACTTTATACAGGTACACGCACCCTAGTCTATCGAGGCATCCGTACCCGTGACCACTATCGAGTCGTCCTCAAACTGCTGCGAAACGAATACCCCACCTTCAACGAGCTCGTCCAGTTTCGCAACCAATACACCATTGCCAAAAATCTTGACTTCCCTCACATCGTCAAACCCCTGACGCTGGAAGTATACCAGAATAGCTATGCCCTAGTAATGGAGGACTTTGGCGGAGTCTCTCTACCTACTTATCTCAAAACAGCAACAAATGAAACCCAAGCATCTCAAGCTTTACCTTTAGTAGAATTTCTCCAACTCGCCATACAACTAACAGACATTCTCCACTATCTCTACCAAAACCGAGTCATTCACAAAGATATTAAACCCGCTAATATTCTCATTAATCCAGACACAAAACAAATTCAACTAATTGACTTTAGTATTGCATCCCTCCTACCACGAGAAACCCAAGAAATCCAGAATCCCAATATTTTAGAAGGAACATTAGCCTATCTCTCCCCCGAACAAACAGGACGGATGAATCGAGGCATTGACTACCGTAGTGACTTTTATTCCCTGGGTGTGACCTTTTATGAATTGTTGACAGGAAAGTTGCCATTTATCTCGGATGATCCGATGAAATTGGTGCATTGCCATCTCGCCAAAGAGTCGATACCCATCCATCAAATAAATTCCGAAATCCCCTTAATTTTATCGCAACTTGTCAGTAAGCTGATGGCGAAAAATGCCGAAAAACGCTATCAAAGTGCATTAGGACTCAAGCACGATTTAGAGATTTGTTTAGTTCAGTTACAAAAAACAGGCCAGATAGAATTTTTTGAACTCGGAAAGCGAGATATTAGCGATCGCTTTACTATCCCCGAAAAGCTCTACGGTAGAGAAAAAGACGTTGATCAACTATTAGCTGCCTTTGAGCGAGTCAGCACAGGTAGCACCGAAATGATGCTAGTAGCAGGCTTTTCTGGAATTGGGAAAACCGCCGTTGTCAATGAAGTTCATAAACCCATTGTCCGTCAGCGCGGTTATTTTATCAAAGGCAAATACGATCAATTTCAACGCAACATTCCCTTCAGTGCCTTTGTGCAAGCATTCCGCGACTTAATTGGTCAATTGCTATCAGAATCGGATACCCAACTGCAAACATGGAAAACCAAGATTGTAGCAGCAGTGGGAGACAGCGGACAAGTCTTGATTGACGTGATTCCTGAGTTAGAACGTATAATTGGCGCTCAACTTCCTGCAACAGAATTGTCAGGAAGTGCCGCCCAAAATCGCTTTAATCTGCTCATGCAGAAATTCGTGCAAGTTTTCACTAGCAAAGAACATCCTTTAGTGATGTTTTTGGATGACTTGCAATGGGCGGATTCAGCTTCCCTGAATTTGCTACAGTTATTGATGATGGAGACAGGGTATTTATTAGTCTTGGGAGCCTATCGAGATAATGAAGTTTCGCCAGTGCATCCATTTATCTTAACAGTGGATGAGATAGTGAAAACAGGGGCAACAGTGAATACGATTACTTTGCAACCGTTAAGCGAAACCGATATGAATTTGTTGGTGGCGGATACGCTGAATTGCGAATCATCCCTTGCCCAACCTTTGACAATATTAGTCAATCAAAAAACTCAGGGCAACCCTTTCTTTGCCACTCAGTTTCTCAAGGCATTACATGACGAGCAGCTAATTAGCTTTAATTACGATATTCGGCATTGGCAGTGTGATATTGCCCAAGTCAAAGCCTTAGCTATCACTGATGATGTCGTTGAGTTCATGGCTTTGCAATTGCAGAAGTTGCCGCCCGAAACTCAGGATGTTCTCACATTAGGTGCTTGTATAGGAGCGCAGTTTGATTTGAATACGTTAGTAATTGTCAGTGAGAAATCTGCTGGAATGACGGCTACGGCTTTATGGAAAGCATTGCAGGAAGGTTTGGTGATTCCCACGACCAAAATCTATAAGTTCTTTACGGAACCGGATAGTAATGAAGTTTTCAATGCTTCAGCTAATGCAACTTATCGATTTTTACACGATCGCGTTCAACAAGCTGCTTATTCCCTCATTCCTGATGAAAAAAAGCAAGCAACTCATCTCCAAATCGGACAGTTGTTACTACAAAATTCCTCTGACATAGAGGAGGATGAAAAACTATTTGAGATTGTCAGACACTTAAATCAGGGTAAAGATTTAATCACTCAACCAAGCGAGCGCCAAGAATTAGCCGAATTAAACCTAGTGACAGGGCGGAAAGCCAAAACTTCTACCGCTTATGCTGCCGCAATGGTCTATTTGCAAACGGCGATGGGGTTACTGACAACAGACTGTTGGCAAAATCAGTATGAATTTACCCTCAATATTTACATTGCTACTGCCGAAGCTGAATATTTAAACCTTAACTTTGAGGAGTCATTAAATTTAGCTGAAATCGCCAGGCAAAAAGCCAATAATTTACTCGACCAAGTGAAGGTTTATGAATTGCAAATGCAGATTCATATCGCTCAACTAGAAATGGTAACGGCAGTAGATATTGGATTGGAAGTATTAGAAAAACTCACAATTTCTTTGCTAACAATAGAAGTGGACAAGGAGTTGATAATTGATTTGCCAAATCTTGACAATTTAGATAATTTGCCAACCATGACAGATCCATATAAGCTGGCAGCCATGCAGATTTTGAAAATCCTTTGTGCGCCTGTATTTATGGCAAAGCCAGAGATTTTTCCCCAAATAATCATCACTATGATTAATTTGTGTCTTAAATATGGAAATTCGGCGATATCATCTTTTGCCTATGGTTTTTACGGGTTATTGCTAGTCGGATTTAGTCAATTAGATAGAGGTTATTATGCGGGTTTAATTGCCTTAAAATTATTAGATAAGTTTAACGCTAAAGAACTCAAAGCCAAAGTTTATAACTTGTTTAATTCTAATATTCGCACTTGGAAAGAACACGCCAAAAATAGTGTCGATCCTTTGCGGGAAGGCGTACAAGCAGGGCTAGAAGTAGGTGATTTTGAATGGGGTGGATATTGTGCAGCAAATTTGTGTAGTTACTTATTTTTTACGGAGGATAACTTAGAGTCTGCCGTCCAGCAACAAGGAGTTTATGTTGATTTGTGTATTAACATTAAACAAGAAATTCCTATTCACTTTTCGCAAGTATGGCGACAATTAGGTTTAAATTTACAGGGTCAAGCAGCAGATTCCCTATTATTGCTCGGTGAAACTTTTGATGAAGAGAAAATTTTGCCCCGCATCATTGCCGCTAAATCGGGAACAGTTTTATTTGTTTTTTATGTGACTAAAACTATTCTACTTTACTTGTTGGGCGATAGTAGCCAAGCTTTAAAAAATGTGGAACTAGCACAGGAGCAAGCCGGAGCAGCTTTTGGTTTTATGCAAGTCGTAGTTCTCAATTTTTACCATTCGCTAACATTGCTAAATTGCTATGCTACAGTCACAGTGAATGAACAACAAAAATACTTGGATAAAGTCAATAGTAATCAGGAAAAAATGAAGTTTTGGGCGGAGAATGCGCCAGAAGTAAATCAGCATAAATATGAATTAATTGAAGCGGAAAAAGCGCGAGTATTAGAGATGAATTGGCAAGCAGCCGAGTTATATGATAGGGCTATTTTGGGAGCGAAAAAACAAGGCTATGTTTGCGAAGAAGCACTGGCTAATGAACTGGCCGCCAAGTTTTGTCTGGAATGGGGGAAAGAACGCCTCGCCCGTGACTATATGATCGAGGCTTACTATATCTACAGTCGTTGGGGAGCTAAGGCTAAAGTAGACGATCTGAAAAAACGTTATTCCCAACTCCTCGCACCCATCCTTCAGTCAGAGCGATCCTTTGCTTCCCTCAAAGGAAGTATAACATTAGGAACGATTACTTCTACTCACTCTTCTAGCAGCAACTCTGAATTTCTAGATTTGCCTACTCTGATCAACGCCTCTCAAGCCATTTCTGGGGAGATTGAACTAGATAAACTCCTGACTACTCTCTTAAAAATAGCGATCGCGAATGCTGGGGCAACTAAGTGTGTCTTATTGCTCAAACAAAAACAGTATTTACAGGTAGCGGCTCTTGTAGCAGAGGGACAGGAACCTGAGCTATTACCATCAATACCTCTAGAATCTAGTCAGGATGTAGCGATTAGTTTGGTTAACACTGTCAAGCGTAGTTTGAAACCTTTGGTAATAGTTGATGCTAGGGTAAGTTCCCAGCTTGCGAGCGATCGCTATATTGAACAGCACCAGCCGATAAGTGTTCTGTGTATTCCAATTCTTAATCAAGGGCAGTTGATAGCAGTTTTATACCTGGAAAATAACCTGACGGTTGGGGCATTTACGAGCGATCGCATTGAAGTGCTAAATTTGCTGGCTTCTCAAGCTGCTATTTCCTTAGAAAATGCCCGTTTGTATCAAGAATCTCAACAAGCATTTACCGATCTCAAACAGGCACAAATAAAAATAGTTCACAGCGAAAAGATGTCAGCATTGGGAAACTTAGTAGCTGGGGTTGCTCACGAAATTAATAATCCAGTTGGTTTTTTGGTTGGTAATATTCAACCCGCCTTAGATTATATCAAAGATTTGTTTGGATTGCTCGATTTGTATGAACAAAAATATCCGCAACTCGATCCAGAGATTCAAGAAGAAATCGAGAACATCGATCTGGACTACATCCGCGAAGATTTACCGAAATTAGTAGGTTCGATGCGGGAAGGCGTGAAGCGGATTCGGGATATTAGTACCAGTCTACGGACATTCTCCCGTGCGGATACTAACTATCCCGTCGCTTGCAATATCCACGATGGCATCGATAGCACCATTATGATCCTGAAACATCGCCTCAAGGGTAACGAAACTCGTCCAGAAATCAAAGTGATTAAGGAATACGGTAATTTGCCACAAGTGGAGTGTTATGCCGGACAGTTGAATCAAGTATTTATGAATTTGTTAGGTAATGCGATCGATGCTTTGGATGAATCAAATCAAGGACGACATTATGCAGAAATAGCCAATCAAATTACCATTAAAACAGACATTTATCGGACCAAAAAACAAGCGATAATTTGCATCAAAGATAACGGTGTGGGCATAAGTGAAACAGTGCGAGAGAAGATTTTCGATGAGTTATTTACTACCAAGGAAGTAGGGAAAGGAACCGGGTTGGGATTGGCGATCGCACGGCAGATTGTGGTTGAGAAACACGGCGGTACAATCGAGGTAAATTCTGTATTGAGAGAAGGGACGGAGTTTACAATTTTATTACCTATGAAAGGATAAGACTATCTTGATAGAGCGCCCTCTTTCTCTTCAAAAGTGAAAAAGAATACAAGCGGTAGAGTCTGTCACCTGGGGATTCCGCTATTCTATTTTCCTCAGACTAGATCAATAAAAGTGTATACTTATTTACAAGAGTCAATGTCTAAGATTGGGTAATCCAGATGAGTGCAGCAGTCGATTTGACCAATGGAATTTCTGGATATGATCTAGTTGAGCAACTATACTCAGGTTCGCGAACCCTTGTTTATCGAGCCATCCGAGAAACAGACCAGCATCCGGTTGTCATCAAACTATTAAATCGAGACTATCCTACATTCAGCGAACTGCTGCAATTCCGTAACCAATACACCATAGCCAAAAATCTACGTCTGCCGGGAGTCGTTGAACCCTACAATTTGGAGTCCTATCGCCACAGCTATGCCCTAGTAATGGAGGATTTTGGGGGCATTTCTCTCCGAGATTACGCCCAAGAAACCTCGCTGACTCTGGCAGAAATCTTGGAAATTGCCATTCAAATAACTGACATTCTCCATGGACTCTACCGAAACCGAGTTATTCATAAAGATATCAAACCCGCCAATCTCCTAATACATCCCGAAACTAAACAAATTAAACTGATTGACTTCAGCATCGCCTCTCTACTGCCGAGAGAAACTCAAGAAATTCAAAATCCCAACGTCTTAGAAGGAACCCTCGCCTATATTTCTCCCGAACAAACCGGAAGAATGAACCGAGGCATCGACTACCGCACCGACTTTTATTCTCTGGGAGCCACCTTTTACGAACTGCTGACAGGAAAACTGCCATTTGAATGTGACGATCCCATGGAATTGGTTCACTGCCATATTGCCAAACAACCTCCTGCAATCAACAACCAAGAAATCCCCCAGGTGATTTCGGATATTGTCATGAAGCTGATGGCAAAAAATGCCGAAAAACGCTATCAAAGTGCCAGGGGATTGAAACATGACTTAGAAAAGTGTTGGCAGCAGTACCAAGAAACTGGAAAGATTGAAACATTTGAGTTAGGAACGCGGGATATATGCGATCGCTTCCTGATTCCTGAAAAGCTTTATGGACGAGAACGAGAAATACAGCAACTTTTAGCAGCCTTTGAAAGAGTAGCACAAGGGAACAGCGAAATGATGCTCGTTGCAGGCTTTTCTGGCATCGGAAAAACCGTTGTGGTCAATGAAGTTCACAAACCCATTGTCCGACAGCATGGCTATTTCAGTAAAGGTAAATTTGACCAGTTCAATCGCAACATTCCCTTGGGGGCATTTGTGCAAGCATTCCGCGATTTAATCACACAATTGCTCAGTGAAAGCGAGATCCAACTCCAAGCATGGAAAACCAAAATTTTAGCAGCACTCGGTGACAACGGACAAGTCATTATCGAAGTAATTCCCGAACTAGAACGGATTATCGGACAACAACCCCTAGCCCCAGAATTATCGGGAATGGCGGCTCAAAATCGGTTTAATCTACTCCTGGGCAAGTTTATTCGAGTCTTTACTCAAGCCGAACATCCCTTAGTTATCTTCCTCGATGACTTGCAATGGGCCGATTCTGCTTCGTTGAATTTAATCCCATTACTGATGAGCGATACAGATATTAAGTATCTGTTACTTATTGGAGCCTATCGCGATAACGAAGTTAGCCCCGCTCATCCCCTGATGCTGAGCTTAGAGGAAATTCGCAAAACTAATGCGACAATCAATCAAATTACCCTCGCTCCTCTCGCTCTACCCTCTCTAAATCGCTTGATTGCCGACACGTTGAGTTGTCCCCTTGAAGTAGCAGTCCCTCTGACGGAACTGGTGCTTCAAAAAACCAAGGGCAACCCCTTCTTTACCAATCAATTCCTCAAATCTCTGCACGAAGATGGCCTAATTTCATTTGACTTCGATCGCGGGTATTGGCAGTGCAATATCGCCGAGGTAAAAGCGCTGGCTGTAACGGATGATGTAGTTGAGTTTATGGCACTTCAATTGCAAAAGCTGCCGGTTAATACGCGGGAAGTCTTGAAACTAGCCGCTTGTGTCGGCAGTCAATTTGATTTAGCGACCCTAGCACTGGTGTGCGAGAAATCCATCTCGGAAACAGCGGTTGAGCTGTGGAGGGCGTTGCAGGAAGGGTTAGTGCTGCCAATCAGCGAAGTTTACAAATTTTTTACCAATCAAGAGGAACTGGCGACTGGGGATTGGGGACTGGGGAAAGAGAATAATTCCCAATCCCCTATCCCTAATAGCCCATTACCAAAGTATAAATTTCTCCACGATCGCGTTCAGCAAGCCGCTTATTTTCTGATTCCCTCCGATCAGAAACAGTCAACTCACCTAAAAATTGGCAAATTGCTATTAAGCAATACGCCGACTGAACAACGGGAAGATAATATTTTTGAAATTGTCAATCAATTGAATGTGGGAGTGAGCTTAATTCGCGATCGCACCGAGCGGGATGAACTCGCTCAGTTAAATCTAATCGCTGCTGAGAAAGCCAGAGATTCTACTGCCTATGCTGCTGCAATTGGGTATTTGAATATTGGGCGGGAACTTCTTGCAGATTCTAGCTGGCAAACGCAATACGAGCTAACATTAGCGCTATCTGTGGCAGCGGTAGAGGCAAACTATCTAGGCGGGAACTTTGATGAGATGGAACGCTTAGCAGATGAAGTGTTGCAACAAGCGATAAAACTGCTAGATAAGGTGAAGGTTTATGAGGTTAAAATCCAAGCTTGTACAACCCAGAACAAGCTCAAAGAAGCGATAAAAATAGCGCTGCAAGTTCTAAAGTTATTGAGCGTAGGCTTTCCAGAATCGCCGAACCCGTCAGACATTCATTTGGGACTGGGAGAAACCCTGTCAAATTTGACCGGGAAACGCATTGAGGATTTAAAAGATTTGCCGGACATGACGGATGCTGACAATAAAGCAGCCATGTCTATTTTAGCGAGTGTGATTTCGGCTGCCTATCAAGCGGTGCCGGAATTGATGCCGCTGATTGTATTTAAACAGGTTAATTTATCGATTCAATATGGCAATGTGGCTGAGTCTTCCTTTGCGTATGCCTGTTTTGGGCTAATTATGTGTGCGATCGTTGGAGATATTGAGGCAGGTTTTCAATTCGGTCAACTTGCTTTAAGTGTGGCGGGTAGAAGCGATGCCAAAAAATTTAAAGCGAAGACCTTGTTTGCGGTAAATGGCAATATCATCCATTGGAAACAGCATTTTAGAGAAACCTTAAATCCTTTGCGATCGGCCTACTATAGCGGACTGGAAACGGGAGATTTAGAATTTGCGGGCTTAGCCGCTCACAAACTCTGCCACCATTTGTATTTCACTGGAAAAAATTTGGGCGAACTCGAACAGGAAATGGCAATTTTTAGTGATTTTATTGCTAAGATTAAGCAAAAAACAGCTCTTAATTATCATCGTATTTTCTGGCAAGCTGTTTCGAGTTTAATGGGGCAATCTCAAGAGCCTTGGCGTTTAATGGGTGAAATTTATGATGAGGAAACAGGACTGCTCCTTCATCAAAAAGAAAATGATGTCACGGCATTGTGCTATTTATATTTTAATAAGATGATTCTCTGCTCTCTGTTTGGCGAGTCGCGCCAAGCTGTGGAAAATGCAGCCAAGGCAGAAAGTTATTTAGGCGGCGTAACGGGGACGATATTTGTGCCTCTCTTCTATTTTTACGATTCTTTAGCTCGGCTGGCGGTGTTTTCTGAAATCCCAGCGAGCGAGCGAACGCTTTTGCTCGCTCGCGTGACAGCGAATCAGGAAAAAATGAAAAACTGGGCTAGTCACGGACCAATGAACCATTTGCACAAATTTAATTTGGTAGAGGCGGAAAAATGTCGAATTTTAGGACAAAAAGCCGCAGCGCTCGAACTGTACGATCGCGCGATCGCAGGAGCTCAGGAAAATGGTTATATCCAAGAGGAAGGATTAGCCAACGAACTCGCGGCCAAATTCTACTGGGAATGGGGCAAAGAAAAAGTTGCTGCCAGCTATATGCAGGAGGCATATTACTGTTATTCCCGTTGGGGTGCACTCGCCAAGGTTGAAGACTTAGAAAAACGCTATCCCCAGTTACTTGTGCCTATCTTGAATCAGCCCAAACTTCGCTTTAATCCTCTAGAGACGCTGGCAACAATTAGCCACTCTTCGCAAACTTCCAGTAATAGCAGCACCAGTATTTCCGATGCCCTGGATTTCGCATCTATTGTGCAAGCTGCTCAAGCTTTATCCAGTAAAATTCAGCTTGAGGAATTGTTCGGTAGTCTCAACCAAATTATTTTAAAAACTTCGGGGGCAGAAACTTGTGCTTTGCTACTCCCCCATCAGGATGAATGGCAAATCCGGGCAATAACTCACATCAATCCAGATAACGAGTTACCCACAACCTTACTACAAAACCAACCTATAGATAGCTCGGCGGTGATTCCGCTCAAACTGGTTTATTATGTCAAACACACCCTGGAAACAGTGGTTATTGAAGGTGGCAAGACAGATATTCCGGGTTTAATGAATGACTGTACGCTCCAGTATCACTCTCAGAGTATGCTATGTACTCCGATTCTCGATCGCGGGAACTTAGTTGCAATACTTTATCTCGAACATCGATCGACAAAAGGAGTGTTTACTCGCGATCGTCTCCTCGTCCTCAACTTCCTCTGCACTCAGGCTGCCATTTCCCTAGAAAATGCGCGACTGTATCAGCAAGCCCAGGACTACGCTCACCAAGTAGAACAATCTCAACTGCAATTAGTACAGAGCGAAAAAATGTCGGCGTTGGGGAATTTAGTGGCCGGGGTAGCCCATGAAATTAATAATCCAGTCGGATTTATTTCTGGGAATATTCATGAAGCGATCGCCGCCGTCAAAGATATTACAGAATACTTGCAACTCTATAAAGAAAAATTTCCCAGTCCGGGTGAAGAGATTGAAGAAAAAGCTGAAGAGAGCGATATCGAATATCTCTTAGAAGATTTACCCAAAATGTTGAATTCGATGCAAGTCGGGTGCGATCGCATCCAAGGCATCAGCACCAGTCTTCGTACCTTCTCCCGAGCCGACAAAGATTACAAAGTTCCTTTCAATATTCATGACGGAATTAACAGTACGATTTTGATTCTGAAACACAGATTGAAAGCGAACGAACAGCGTCCAGCGATTGAAGTTGTGAAAGAGTACGGGAACTTGCCCTCAGTGAGTTGCTTCCCCGGACAATTAAATCAGGTGTTTATGAATATATTGGCTAATGCCATTGATGCACTGGAAGAATCAAATCGGGAACGGAGTTTAGAGAAGATTAAAGCCCCAGCCAATTGCATCACGATTCGGACAGAAATGAAGTCTCAGGAGTGGGTGACGATTCGCATTTCTGACAACGGGCCAGGGATGTCAGATGAGATAAAAGGTCGGATTTTTGACAACTTATTTACAACTAAAGGTGTGGGTAGAGGCACGGGATTGGGTTTAGCGATCGCACGGCAGATTGTAGTTGAGAAACACGGCGGTACAATAGAGGTAAATTCTGTATTGAGTGAAGGGACGGAGTTTACAATTTTATTGCCTATGAAAGGATAAGACGATCTTGATCGAGCGCCATCTTTCTATTCAAAAGTGAAAAATAATCAAAGCAGTAGAGTCTGTCGCCTGGGAATTTCGCAGTTTTATTTTGGCGTTGCTTAATCAGGGTATGAAAAAAATCAGTTAAAAATCCCCAAGCTTTGTCGATACTGGTTTCTATGACTGGCATATTTAGCCTTTCATACCGTAAATCAGCAACGCCCTATTTTCCTCAGACTCGACAAAGAAAAGTCTATACTTAGATACAAGAGTCAATGTCTGAGATGGAGTAATCCAGATGAATGCAGTAGTGGATTTGACGAACAGAATTTCGGGATATCATCTGGGTGAGCAATTATACTGCGGTTCGAGAACCCTAGTTTATCGAGCCATCCGAGAAACAGACCAGCATCCGGTTGTCATTAAACTATTAAATCGAGACTATCCCAGCTTCAGCGAACTGCTGCAATTCCGCAACCAGTATACCATCGCCAAAAATCTACGTCTGCCTGGAGTCGTTGCACCCTACAATTTGGAGTCCTATCGCCACAGCTATGCCCTAGTAATGGAGGATTTTGGGGGCATTTCTCTGCGAGATTACGCCCAAGAAACCTCGCTGACTCTGGCAGAAATCTTGGAAATTGGCATTCAAATAACTGACATTCTCCATGGACTCTACCAAAACAGAGTCATTCACAAAGATATTAAGCCAGCGAACGTCCTAATACATCCCGAAACCAAACAAGTCAAACTCATTGACTTTAGCATCGCCTCCCTACTTCCAAGAGAAACCCAAGAAATTCAAAATCCCAACGTCTTAGAAGGAACCCTCGCCTATATTTCTCCCGAACAAACCGGAAGAATGAACCGAGGCATCGACTACCGCACCGACTTTTATTCTCTGGGAGCCACCTTTTACGAACTGCTAACAGGAAAACTGCCATTTGAATGTGAAGACCCGATGGAGTTGGTTCACTGCCATATTGCCAAACAACCTCCTGCAATAAACAGCCAAGAAATCCCGCAGGTGATTTCGGATATTGTCATGAAGCTGATGGCAAAAAATGCTGAAAAACGCTATCAAAGTGCCTTGGGATTGAAACATGACTTAGAAAAGTGTTTGCAGCAGTACCAAGAAACTGGAAAGATTGAAACATTTGAATTAGGAACGCGGGATATATGCGATCGCTTCCTGATTCCTGAAAAGCTTTATGGTCGAGAAACAGAAGTACAAACCCTGTTGAGTGCCTTCGAGCGCGTAGCAAATGGCACATCAGAATTAATGCTAGTCGCTGGGTTCTCCGGGATTGGAAAAACGGCAGTCGTCAACGAGGTACATAAACCGATTGTCAGGCAGCGCGGCTATTTCATCAAAGGCAAATTCGACCAGTTTAACCGCAACATTCCCTTCTCGGCATTAGTCCTGGCCTTCCGCGATTTTATGGCACAATTACTCAGTGAAAGTGATGCCAAAATCCAAGAATGGAAAACTCAAATTCTCGAAGCTCTCGGTGACAACGGACAAGTCATTATTGAAGTCATTCCCGAACTAGAACGGATTATTGGAACACAACCCCCAGCACCGGAATTATCGGGGATTGCCGCTCAAAATCTATTTAATTTGCTCTTCCACAAATTCATTGCTGTCTTCACCACAAAAGAGCATCCCTTGGTAATATTTTTGGATGACTTACAATGGGCAGATTCGGCATCGCTGAAGTTAATGCAATTGCTCGTCAATGAGTCGCAATTGGGTTATTTGTTGCTGCTGGGAGCCTATCGGGATAATGAAGTATCACCCAGCCATCCCCTGATGTTGACCCTAGATGAAGTAAGGAAAGCAGGAACCACACTCAACACTATTACATTAGTACCCCTCAGTCAAATTAGTTTGAATCAATTGGTAGCAGATACGCTAGTTTGTTCTCCTAAGTGGGCACAACCGCTGACAGAATTAATCTATCAAAAAACTCAAGGGAACCCATTTTTTGCAACGCAGTTTCTCAAAGCATTGCATCAAGATGAATTGATTACTTTTGAACATCAATCGGGACATTGGCAGTGCGATATTAGCAAAGTGAGAGAGGCAGCACTCACTGATGATGTGGTGCTATTTATGGCGCAGCAGTTGCAAAAAATGCCAGCAACAACTCAGGAGGTTTTAAAATTAGCCGCTTGCATTGGCAACCAATTTGACTTAGCAACATTGGCAATTGTTTCAGAGAGTTCGGAGACGGAAACCGCCACCGCATTGTGGAAAGCTTTACAGGAAGGTTTTGTTTTACCTCAGAGTGAGATTTATAAATTTTATGTAGGGGAAGAAGAAAATATCGAGCGAGCTACTTCTCAAACAGTTTCCTATCGCTTCTTGCACGATCGCGTTCAGCAAGCTGCTTATTCTTTAATTGCGCCTGACCAAAAACAGGCTACTCACCTAAAAATCGGGCAATTGTTGCTCCAGAATACCCCGATTCAAGAACGGGAAGAGCAGATTTTTGCCATTGTCAACCAATTGAATATAGGATTGGAGTTAATTTCTCAACCAGCGGAACTCGAAGAACTAGCGCGGTTGAACTTAACAGCAGGACGGAAAGCCAAAGCATCCACAGCCTATGCCGGTGCAGTAAAATACCTGAGTACGGCGATGGATTTGCTCTCAGGCGAGAGCTGGCAAACTCAGTACGATTTGACTTTAGAAATCGTTGTGGAAGCGGCAGAGGCAGAATATCTCAACACCAATTTCGCAGCCGCCAGTACCCTAGTTGAAATGGTGTTGCAACACGGGAAAACGCTGCTCGATCGCATCCCTGCTTACGAGCTCAAGATCCAAGTTTTTATGGCGCAACACCAATTGAACGATGCCATTGATACGGGATTGCAGGCATTAGAACTGCTGGGCTACCCCGTTAACCTGAACGAGCAGGAATTTTTAGTGGAACTGCCCGCTATAGAACGGTTGGAAGACTACCCCACCATGACTGACCCCGCACAACTAGCAGCCATGCGGATTCTTAAAGTCTGTCTTGCTCCTGTTCTAGTAGGCAGACCGCAAATTCTGCTGTCAGTAGTCGTCAGACAAGTGAAACTCTGTGTTGAAGGCGGTCACTCTCCTCTGGCATCACCAACCTATGCTTGGTATGGCACACTTTTATGCGGCGCTCTGGGGAACATTGATATCGGATATCAAGCAGGGCGGCTGGCACTGCAACTGCTCAAACATTTTGAAACCAGGGAACACAAAGTTGTTACCTATAATATGTTTTACACCTTCGTCCACCATTGGAAGGAGCCTTTACGAAAAAGTTTATCTCCTCTTGCCGAGGGGGTACAGATTGGGCTAGAAAGCGGCAACTACGAATATACAGGTTACTGCATCACCAACTATTGTTTCTACATATTCCTGGCAGGACAAAATCTCGAAACCGTTGAAAGCGAACATAAAAAATACCATGAATTATTGCTGTATTTGAAATGGGAACACTCTATTTCTATCTCCCAAATATGGTATCAATTATTGTTTAATTTGTTGGGAAAAGCAGTCAATCCACTCCAGTTAATTGGTGAGATATTTGACGAATCTACCATGTTGTCGCAACTCCTAGAACATAACGATATCATTGCTCTGTTTCATGCTTTTTTAGCAAAGACGATTCTGTTCTATCTGCTCGAAGAGTTCGAGCCAGCAGTGGAAAGTGCAGCTAAGGCAGCGAGTTACTCTAGCGTTGGGTCAGAAAATTTCGTCAATTTGCACTTCTACCAATCTCTAGCACTGCTGGCGAACTATCCCAACGTCGGTTCCCAAGAGCGATCGCATTACCTACGTCAGGTTGATGCCAATCAGGAAAAAATGCAGATTTGGATGCAGCACGCTCCGATGAACTACGAGCATAAATACCATCTGGTGGCAGCAGAAAAACATCGCGTTTTCAATCAAAAAACAGAAGCCATAGAATTCTATGACCGGGCGATTAAAGGAGCCAAAGAAAACGAATACCTCCAAGACGAAGCGATCGCCAACGAACTCGCGGCCAAATTCTACTGGGAATGGGGTAAAGAAAAAGTTGCCGCAGGCTATATGCAGGAGGCATATTACTGTTATGGTCGTTGGGGAGCTAAAGCCAAAATAGAAGACCTAGAACAACGCTATCCCCAATTACTTCAGCCTATCCTGAATCAGCCCAAACTTCGCTTTAATCCTCTAGAGACGCTGGCAAAGATTAGCCAGTCTTCGCAGACTTCCAGCACCAGCAGCACCAGTATTTCCGATGCCCTGGATTTCGCATCTATTATGCAAGCTGCTCAAGCTTTATCCAGTAAAATTCAGATTGATGAATTGCTCGGCACCCTCAATCAAATTATTTTGAAAACTTCGGGTGCAGAAACTTGTGCTTTGCTACTCCCCCATCAGGATGAATGGCAAATCCGGGCAATAACTCACATCAATCCAGATAACGAGTTACCCACAACCTTACTGCAAAACCAACCTATAGATAGCTCGGCGGTGATTCCGCTCAAGCTGGTTTATTATGTCAAACACACCCTGGAAACAGTGGTTATTGAAGGTGGCAAGACAGATATTCCGGGTTTAATGAATGACTGTACGCTTCAGTATCACTCTCAGAGTATGCTATGTACTCCGATTCTTGATCGCGGGAACTTAGTTGCAATACTTTATCTCGAACATCGATCGACAAAAGGAGTGTTTACTCGCGATCGTCTCCTTGTCCTCAACTTCCTCTGCACGCAGGCTGCCATTTCCCTAGAAAATGCGCGATTGTATCAGCAATCCCAGGACTACGCTCACCAAGTAGAACAATCTCAACTGCAATTAGTACAGAGCGAAAAAATGTCGGCGTTGGGGAATTTAGTAGCCGGGGTAGCCCATGAAATTAATAATCCAGTCGGATTTATTTCTGGGAATATTCATGAAGCGATCGCCGCCGTCAAAGATATTACAGAATACCTGCAAGTCTACCAAGAAAAATTTCCCCATCCTGGAGATGACATCGAGCAAATAGCAGAAGAACTTGACATCGAATATCTCTTAGAAGATTTACCCAAAATGTTGAAATCGATGCAAATCGGGTGTGATCGCATTCAAAGTATCAGCACCAGTCTTCGTACCTTCTCCCGAGCCGACAAAGATTACAAAGTTCCTTTCAATATTCATGACGGAATTAACAGTACGATTTTGATTCTCAAACACAGATTGAAAGCGAACGAACAGCGTCCAGCGATTGAAGTTGTGAAAGAGTACGGGAACTTGCCACCAGTGGATTGCTTCCCCGGACAATTAAATCAGGTGTTTATGAATATATTGGCTAATGCCATTGATGCACTGGAAGAATCAAATCGGGAACGGAGTTTAGAGAAGATTAAAGCCCCTGCTAATTGCATCACGATTCGGACAGAAATGAAGTCTCAGGAGTGGGTGACGATTCGCATTTCTGACAACGGGCCAGGGATGTCAGATGAGATAAAAGGTCGGATTTTTGACAACTTATTTACAACTAAAGGTGTGGGTAAAGGGACGGGGTTGGGATTGGCGATCGCACGACAGATTGTAGTTGAGAAACACTCTGGTATGCTAGAAGTGAGCTCAACTTTAGGTCGCGGTACAGAATTTACGATTTCAATTCCATGTTGATCGTTAGCGCGGTGTTTTTCTACTCCCTGGGAGGTTCTAAGTGGGTGATTGATTTGCCGATTGGCGAATTAAAACAAGGGTAAATTCGGCTCTCTAAAAGTGGGGTTTTTGATAAATTAGACTTCTGTTAAACTTTTCAGAAAATTAAGCAGCAATTCGCCCTGTTCTTTTACCTCAACTTAAACCGTGAAACTACTTTACTTTTGAGATAAAATCTGTTAGCATCGGAATTATTCTTTTCATCTGCGTGAATCAGCGTCACTCCAGTGTCATCTGCGGTTAATACATTCTCTTTTTTAAACCGCCGATACAGGCAGATAAACACAGATTAACGCAGATAAATTAGATCAATTCCAGTGGCAACGTCCGTGATTTTTGACCCTTCGGCTTCGCTCATGGCATCGCTGTTGACTAGATTTTACGCCCGACGATGCTACCGGAATTGATATGAGCTGGTTTTCACTTGCTACTACAACAAATTTTCCTTTTTTAATAGTTCGACTACCCGCTTTGTAGTGATCGATAATTTCTGCCAAATTCTTGATACTTCCGTCGCACTAATTTATAAAGGAAGCTCGATCGCAAATTCCGTACCCTCACCCAAAACCGAACTGCAGCTCAAGGCTCCGCCGTGTTTTTCCGCGACAATTCGGTAACTGATGGCTAATCCCAAACCGGTGCCTTTCCCCATCGGTTTTGTCGTAAAAAACGGGTCAAACAATCGCAGCCGCACGTCTTCTGTCATGCCGATCGCATTATCGGCAATGCGGATGCAAATACTATTTTCGTTAAGGGCTTCTGTGCGAATGCTAATAGTTGGTTTCCAGTCGCTGTCGGTAGCCGTTAGCGAAGCCCTCGGAGAGGATCGCCTTTTTTGGTTGCAAGCATCTTCCAAGGCGTCAATACTGTTACTCAACAAATTCATAAACACTTGATTTAGCTGACCTGCATAACACTCTATTAAGGGCAATTGACCGTAAATTTTAATCACTTTAATTTCAGGATATTCGGCTCTGGCTCGCAGTTTGTTGTGCAAAATTAGGAGCGTATTGTCTATGCCTTCGTGAAGGTTGGTAGGCTTTTTTACCGAGTCGTCTAAACGCGAGAAGTTTCGCAAGCTCAGAACTATTTCGCGAATGCGATCTGATCCCATTTTCATCGAAGATAATATTTTTAGTAAATCTTCTCTCAGAAATTCTAAATCGATATTGTCAATACATTTTTGAACTTCTACCACGGGCTGAGGATAGTTTTTTTGGTAAAGTTCGACAAGCTGCAACAAGTCTCGGATATATTGGCTGGCGTAGGAAATATTGCCGTAGATAAAACTGACAGGGTTATTAATTTCGTGAGCTACTCCAGCTACCATTTGACCCAGACTTGACATTTTTTCGGTATGAATTAGGTGAGCTTGAGTTTCTCGGAGTTCTTTGAGAGCGATTTCTAGCTGCTGGGCTCTGTTGTTGGCGATCGCCTCGGAGAGCCGCAAAGCATCCTCCGCTGCTTTGCGCTCTGTCATGTCAAAAATGGCGCCGTTGAGAGATAAAACTTGACCTGCTGCGTTGAAAATGGCTTGACCTTTCTCTGCAACCCACCGCACATTTCCGTCGCAGTGAATCAGGCGATATTCGATCGTGTAAGGTTGTTGTGTCTTAATAGCCAGATCGATAATTGTCTCGATCTGCTCAGCGTCATCGGGATGAACTATACTCGGAAAAGCCTGCACCGGTTTTTGCATAAAGTTAGCTGCAGGATAGCCGGAAATAGCTTCTATGCCACTGCTGATAAAAGTTAGGCTCCATCGCCCAGCAGCACTGCATCGGTAAACCGCACCGGGAATGCTAGAAACTAATGACCTAAATTCTTCTTCCCTTTCTCGCAAAGCTGCCTCAATCCGCTTGCGTTCGCTAATGTCACGAGCAAACGCGCACTGATATTCTTTGCCGTTAAATTCCAAATGGTTGATCGTAATTTCTACCGGAAAAATGCGACCGTACTTAGTGAGGTGGTGAACTTCAATATTAACCGAACCGCAGCGTTTTAAGACTTTCCAGTGCAAACTCCAAGCTGTTTGGGGAAAATCTGGATTGATGTCGTGCACCGTCATCGAGAGCAATTCTGCAGCAGAATATGCCAATGAAGTGCAAGCAGCGTCGTTGACGTACAAAAATTTACCATCGGGCCCGATCCAGAATATCGCATCTGCCGATCGGTCGATCGCAAATTGAGTCAGTTGCAACTTTTCCTCAACTCGGTGGCGATCGGCAATTTCTTTTTCTAACTGTTCGTTAAGCGAATTGAGAGCTAAAGTGCGATCGACAATAGTATCCGAAGCATAATCGAGCGCTTGTTTTGCAAATTCTCCTGTCTCGATATCATGATGGTGCTGATTTTCTTCTACCTGTTTTAACGATTGTTGTTGAAATTTTTCTTTTTGATTTAAACCAGACTCGGCAAGTGCTTTCGGCATCAGGGCGAGGGCGGTTGCGGCTAAAAGCCAAGAAATTAAAGCACTTGCAGCTTTGAGAGTTACCGAAAGCCAATATATGGAATGCCAAAGCGTCCAAACTTCCGTCAATTTAGCAGCGCCCCAGGCAAAAAAAACAACGGCAAACACCCGGAAAATCTTGCGGTGAGAACCTTGGCGGGTAAAATAAACTAAAGATAGGGCGATCGAGCAATAAGCCAGTGCCGTCAGCGAGTCAAAAACAGCGTACAATCGCAACTCCGGCACCACATTGTACGCGAGTGTAGAAGATACAGCAAGTGTGGAAAAAAAAATTGTTAATTGTTCTTGCATAAAGTTCAAGAAAAAAATTATCTGTACCAATGCAAATCCGATCAAATCTAATTATTTGATTTCGGCTAGTGAAATATTTACATAATTATATACTTTTTTCATTTTTTATGAAACAGCTATTTTTTCAGGAAATGTCAAAACTGTCGAGGTTGGGCCCTGGGAACGAAGCTTTTCCGAAGTATGAGCAATGGTGAGCGTCACAGGGAGCAACGCTTACGTGGCTCCCTGTAACGGAATATATAGGTTCGCCTACCTCTTGATTCAGAAACATTTAAATTGTTAATGAGCACTATTAAATTTTCTTTTAGATTACTTAAGCAGTGAGCCAGGAGTTAAAAACCCCTGGCTCACAGATGGACTAGCAGACTTTTAAGGCAGAGAAAATCTCAATTTTTGGGCTGGAAATCCACAATTAAGCACCGCCCAGCACCCAATGCACCAAAGTCCGAACTCCAAAACCGGTAGCCCCAGGGCCATTGTAGCCATTTTCTTTGTCACTCCAAACCGTGCCGGCAATATCTAAATGCGCCCAAGCAGTATTCTTCACAAACTGCTTCAAAAATAGCGCCGCCGTAATCGAACCGCCGGGACGTGGGCCAGTGTTTTTCATGTCGGCGTGCAATGCTTTCAAGCCCTCAAAATATTTTTCTTCCATCGGCATTCGCCAAAATTTTTCGCCTGCCAATTCTGAGGCGGCGACTATTTCGGCTGCGACGCTATCTTGAGGACTCCACAAACCAGCAATATCTTCGCCTAAAGCAATTACGCAGGCCCCGGTTAGAGTTGCTAAATCGACAATTGCGTCAACTCCCAATTTATCAGCAAATACCAAAGCATCAGCCAGGGTTAAACGGCCTTCAGCGTCGGTATTGTTGACTTCAATTGTTTTGCCGTTGGATGCTGTAAGGATGTCTCCAGGGCGCATGGCGCGGCCGCTGATCATGTTTTCAGTGACGGCGCTGATAAAGTGAACTTCTACATCGGGTTTGATGTGTCCGATCGCCTTTGCCGCTCCAAAAGTAGCCGCAGCGCCGCCCATATCTACTTTCATCATTTCAATGCCGCTGCCGGCTCCTTTGATGTTCAAACCGCCGGAATCAAAGGTCAATCCTTTGCCCACAATTGCTATTTTGCGGCGCGGTGTGCCTTCTGGTTTGTAAGTTAAGTGGATGAATTTTGGCGGTAAATCAGATGCTAGAGCAACGCCGAGAAAAGCTCCCATGCCTAGTTTTTCACAGTCTTCCCGCTCCAATATTTCTAATTCTAAACCGCATTCGGCAGCTAGATTTTGAGCAGTTTCTGCCATTGTAATCGGGGTGACAAAATTTGCCGGCGCTGCGACTAATTCCCGTGCTAAAATGACTCCGGCAGTGATTTGGCGGGCGCGGGCGATCGCACTTTCGGTACCGGCAAAACCGAGCAAATGAATTTGTTCGAGTTGCGGGCTTTTGTCTTCATGTTCCGATTTGAAACGGTGGTCTTGATTCAATGAGAGTTCTACACCTTCGGCGATCGCGCTTGCTGTAACATCCGGCGCGTTTTTCCACACCGGAAAGCTAATTCCGAGGGTTTTGCATTTCTCCTTTTTGGCTAACTTGGCGCAAACGCCTGCTGCTTGCCGCACGGTGTCTAATTTTAAGTCCTCTGTTTTGCCCAAACCCACGATCGCAATTTTGCGAATGGGATTGTTGCCGCCGACACGGGTGATGGCGCTACTACCCACTTTGCCCTTAAAATCTACTTCCAGTAGCAGCTCTTGCAAAGTGCCTGCAAGCTTTTCATCTAATTGTGCCAGCTCGCCGGTGAGTTCCAAGCCGTCCTCAAATAGACCAATTGCCAGGGCGTCTCCCATCCAAGCAGAGCGGGGCGTATCGGTGACTAGAAATTCCATGTTTTGATTTACATTTTAGATTTTAGATTTTAGATTGTACTTTGTAGTTGGTGGTTTGTGGTTTTTCCTTTGTGCTGGTAAATAGATCGATCGCACAAATTCTCCGCTCCACATCGAAATAAATTCTGCTACTATATCAGCCAAGTCCGCCTGCGATCGGATCTCGCACCAATCTCAATAATCTGTTTTGGGGTCTGGCCAAAGGGCCCGCCCCACTCTTAACATTTATTTCTCGTTAAACAGGTATCCGGCCTGTGATGGCGTGGAACACCCATCCTGCCTCTGATAGCTTTTGACAAACGATCGCTTCTATATTCTTATACTCTTAAATTTTCCCATGCTAAAACGACGCCGAGCCCGATTTTCTGTTTTAATCAGCGTTTCAGTTTGCGTTATTGCGATCGGCTCTTTGGTTGCTGCGATGAAATGGATGGGTTTGGGCTCATTCCAGAAGGCCGAGCAGCCCCTGGAGGCAGCGAATTCCGAATCGCAAGTCAAGATGCTGGTGTCCCTGTCACCGAGCGAGCGATCGGCGAAATTAGTTAAACTCGCAGCTACTCAGTCTGCAAGTACAAACCCGCAGCAGCAAATCTCCCCTCAAAGCCGCGCCCGCTACCTGCTTGCCAGCGATTTAATCCAGCAAGGAAATGCCGCCAAAGCATTAAAATTATTGGACAAATTAGAGCAAGAATATCCGGTTTTAGCTGCTCACATTGCCTTAAAAAGAGCGCAAGCTTACCAATTGAGCGGCGACAAAGGCAAAACTCAAAAAGCTTGGGAGGAACTGCTCAAAAACTATCCGAGCGACGCGGTAGCAGCCGAAGCTTTATATGTTTTAGGCCAGTCAAAACCGGAATATTGGCAACAGGCAATTACTGAATTTCCCGCTCATCCCCGCAGCGTAGAAATTGCCCTCCGGAAGTTAAAAGAAAATCCCAATCAGCCGCAGTTGATGCTGCTTGTAGCAAAACACGGTCATTATGTCAAAGACTACGGGACAATTTTGGAACAACTCGTGCAGCGAAACAGCGCCGCTTTAAAACCGGAAGATTGGGAAGAAATTGCCTTTGGCTATTGGGAAAAACAAGATTACGGCAAAGGAGCTATTGCTTACGGGAAAGCTCCCCGCAACTCCAAAAATCTTTACCGAAAAGCTCGGGGTTTGTGGCTCGAAGGAAAAATCCCGGAATCGAGAATGGCCTATCAAGAATTAGTGCGCGAGTTTCCCGATGCCGAAGATACTGGTTTGGGTTTAATTCGGCTATCGCGGCTGAGCGAACCGAAAGAAGCGAGCGTTTTGCTCGATCGAGTTATTAGCAAATTCCCCAATTATGCCCCCGAAGCTTTGTTAGATAAATCCCAACTTCTCGACAAAGCACGCAGCGGTCAATCCGCCTCAGATACCCGCAAGTTGCTCTTGACAAAATACAATAATTCTGATAAAGCAGGGGAATTGCGGTGGACGATCGCCCAGCAGTTTGCCAAAGGCGGAGATTTAAAATCAGCTTGGCAGTGGGCGAGAGAATTAACCACCAACAATCCCGATAGCGAACAAGCTCCAGAAGCCGCATTTTGGGTCGGGAAATGGGCACAGCAACTCGGCCGCCAACAAGACGCCAAGACTGCATTTGACTACACGATCTTACGCTATCCAGAATCATATTTTGCGTGGCGATCGGCTGTACTTCTCGGCTGGCCCGTAGGCGACTTTACCACAGTCCGAGATTTGTCTCCCAATGTAGTGCGGCCCCCTCAGCGCCCCGAACCAACCGCCGGTTCTCCTGCGTTGAAAGAACTCTATCAATTAGGTCAAGATAGAGATGCCTGGACGCTATGGCAAGTAGAATTTATCGACCGCGTAGAACCAAGTATTGCCGAACAGTTTACCGACGGTTTAATGCGAATTGGAGTCGGAGACAATTTAGACGGTTTGTGGATGGTTGGGAGTTTGCGCCAGCGCGACAAACCAGATGATAGAACCCAATACCTCGCTTTCAGACAGGAGCCGGCTTATTGGCAAGCACTTTATCCTTTTCCTTATTTAGAAACCATTGTCAAATGGTCGCAAGAACGCAAAATTAATCCAGTATTAGTGACAGCATTAATCCGGCAAGAATCGCGGTTTATGCCAGCCATCAAATCATCAGTTGGCGCTACCGGCTTAATGCAAGTAATGCCGGAAACAGCAGCTTGGGTTGCTGGACAAATCAGCCTCAAAAAGTATTCATTGGAAAATGTGGACGACAACGTTAAACTCGGTACGTGGTATTTGGATCACACTCACGACGAGTACAAGAATAACTCGATGTTAGCTGTGGCGAGTTATAATGCCGGGCCAAATGCAGTATCAGATTGGTTGAAGAGGTTTAATTTTAGGGACCCGGATGCTTTTGCGGAAAAGATTCCGTTTCCTGAAACGAAAGGATACGTAAAATCGGTGTTTGAGAATTACTGGAATTATCTGCGGATTTACAATCCTGAAGTTAATCACTTAATGAGTGAGCATTATGCGGCTGCTCAGAAAAAAGCAAAGCCTTAGTCAATTTGGTTTAAGCTGTCAGAAATGGGCAATATGCCCGTTCCACAAATAAGTTGATTTTGTTTATTTATTGATTGATTGTGGGGGTGGGCTTCTAGGCTGTCAGGAACAGGCAAGATGCCTGTTCCACAAACAAGTTAATTTTGTTTATTTATTGATTGTGAGGTGGGATTCTAGTTGTAGGATGCGTCAGCAGCGTGTTAATTTACCAATAATTGACGGCTCAAAGCTGACTCACACTACTAACTAATCGAGTTCATCGGGATCGATATTTAACTCGCGGAGTTTTGCTGCTAGTCTTTGAGCTCGCTGTTCAGATTCAGCCGCCCGCTGTTCAGATTCGGCAGCTTGTTGTTCAGCTTTCTCTTGCGGAGTCAAAATTAACTCCCCTTCCAGTGTAAACCAGCGCAACCAAGTTCGATCGATCTTTTCATAACTTCCCTGCCACAAACCCAAACTCAATCCTAACTGAGGAATTGGCAAACATCCGCCGATAAGTTCTGCCTGTTCGTAAACACCAGCCACCAAACGAAATCCTAGAATTTCATTTGTTGTGCCACTAAAAACAACGTAGTAAGGAACGCGCAGAATATGCTCATAAACCTACCATTTTGTCGGCGGTTTTCCTGTTTGGCTAACTGTGCGTCCTAAATCTTCATCGGCCGTACTTGGAGATAGCAATTCAACTGTAACAAACGGGCTAACTTGTTCTTGCCACATCACGTAACTGAGACGCAGATTTTCGCCTTCGTAGAGTCTCGGTCCGCCCAAAACAGCAAACCAATCAGGACGTTTGTACCAATTGGAATGTCGCAAATCGTAATAAAGATTGAGGTCAATGCCAACAAAAACCTCATCTAAATCAACATTAACAGGCTGAAAAGTTTGCCGCAATAAAGACGGCTGGTAGCAATGATATTCGTCAGGAAAACCAAGTTCGTCCGGGTCTTCGCTTGGTAAATCGTACATTGTCGGCAGAGTTTACCTGGGTGAAAGTGGCGGGTCAGTTTGAGGGAGCAAACGAGTTTTTTCAATCATATCTGCACTCATAATTGGAGGACTCTACAAATTTAGAACTTACGCACGGGTGGTCAGTCGATTTTAGATTTTAGATTTTAGATTTTAGATTTATTCCACAGATGAATCTGGGAGCTTAAACTTTGGTCTAAAAGGCTCTTCAGAACTTGTGGTGATAACTTTATCTAATCAAGTGCTAAAATGTTTAATGTTTTTGAGTGGTTAAATCTG
>NZ_JAUBQW010000088.1:0-27880 GCF_036701485.1 Microcoleus sp. Pol11C3
CTGACGAGCGGGCTACCCTGTATATTTTGTTGGTTTTGTCAAGTACAATTTATACCAAATTAGATGAGCTTACCCTGAATTACCAACCCCATAGAGGTTACTCGGAAGAAGTTCAACGTGAATGTCTAAAAATGTATATCAATGGCATGGGTTTTAGAGCCATTGGAAGAGTCAAAAATATTCACCATACTACAATTATTAATTGGGCAAAACAAGCTGGAAAGCTGTTACCTGATTTTTATGAGCCCCAGGCAACTCCAGAAGTAGGAGAATTAGATGAATTAGAAAGTTTTATGGGATCAAAAAAAATAAAACCTGGCTATGGACAGCAGTAGACTACTTTAAACCTGGTATTTTAGGATGGGCTTTAGGCGAGCATAGTGCTCAAACTTTCAAACCTCTATGGGAGCTGGTGGAGAAAGGGAAATGCTATTTTTATGTGACAGATGGATGGAAAGTTTACCCTCATTTTATTCCCGATGGATATCAGATTGTTAGTAAAACCTATATGACCCGAGTTGAGGGTGATAATACAAGATTAAGGCACTATTTGGCTCGTTTGAAACGAAAAACTCTTTGTTATTCTCGCATCTGAACAAATGTTAAGGTATTCAATTCGATTATTAATTCACTATCTAAGATTTGGAGATATTCCTCTTCCTGCTCACAATCAAAAAAATCATTTTTGTTGTCGGCGATCGCCTTTTAGCTTCATCATACCCTGATTCACCAACGCCGATTCTGCGTGCTTTAGGTCATCTCGTAAAGCAACGCAGGACAGCGTTGGGAATTTCGCAAGAGGAGCTCGGAATGCGGGCTAATTTAGACCGCACCTATATATCTGGAGTCGAACGCGGAGTCAGAAATCCGTCCATCACTGCAATTGCAAGTCTAGCTAGCGGCTTGGACACAACAATTTCCAATCTTCTCGAAAATCTAGAAATAGAAGCGGAAAATATAGAGTGAGCAATCAAGATTTAGCAGGAACAATTAAAGCTCAATTAAAACAAGACTCAACTCAATTCAAAGTCTTTAATCTCCTCTCCGATCAAAAATGGCACTGTCGGGAGTGCGAAGGCAAACAGATAGCATCAGCTCAATATGCTGGCGGTGGCGGAATTCAGGGATTGCAGCGCGGAACAAGGAAGCGCCCCGGTCTGGTTATTGTAACAGAAAAGAGATACTGTCAAACTTGTCAGGCAACACGTTTGGGCGATTCGTGGACAGGAGAAATAAAATCTGCAAATTCTGCTGCTAACATACCCGCTTCTCTGGTAAAAATAATTCTCGAAGTTTACTTTTATACAGATGCAATCGAACAGAGAAAACGAGCCGCCCATGAGTTAGTAATTGACCATAGGTTTCCGATGGAACGCTGGGGAGATAATGAACCACCACACCTGGCATCTATGAGCGAATCTGAAATCAAGGCCAAGTTTCAGTTGCTCAAAAAAGATGCTTCAGGCAATCACAATCTTCTAAAATCTCGAAGTTGCGAACGCTGCATCAAAACAGGGAAAAGAGGCACACCTTTCGGAATCAAGTTTTGGTATGAAAGAGGCGAAGACTGGCCTTCCATACATCAGCGCGGGGCTGAAGCTGAGGAAGGCTGCACAGGATGCGGCTGGTATGATTTTGAAACTTGGCGAAATGCTCTCAATCAAAAACTAGCTGAATCTGTCCGGGAGGTTTAACAGTAACTAAGCTAGGCTTGTTAAGCGCAATATCATTCAAGTATGGAATAAGTGCAAAGCCGATACACTCTGCTAAACGGGGCGGCACGGCATTTCCAATTTGCCACATGGCTTTTTTCATTGAACCTTCAAAAATAAATGAATCCGGGAAAGCTTGCAATCTAGCCATTTCGCGAGCTGAAATAACGCGGTTGAGATAAGGATGAATGTGAGTGCCACCGTGATTTTCTTTAACCGTCATACTGGGTTTTCCCGGATACTGTCGCTTGAAAGCATCGGCGTAGCTTTCATACAAAGAACCGCCTGGTGGAACTTTAGCAAGTCTTTCCATGTACTCAACAGAATGACGAGTCCATTCGTGGTTAATTTCTGGTATGGGAGTATACTCTGGTAAATCCTCAATCGCTGACTCGATTGCTTTGTATTGTTCGGCCAACAATTGCGGCTTCGGATACGGATTTGGCATCCCAAATCTGTTAGCAATAAAAATAGCTCTTGGCCTGATTTGCGGAACTCCATAGGCGGCTGATTCCAGCACCGCAACGGAAACGTGGGGATAGCCAATTTCCTCAAAAGCCTCGCAAATTGCTTGCTTAACAGCTCCTTTTTGTATAGTCAATATTCCGGGTACGTTTTCCATGACAACATACCAAGGACGTATTTCAGAGACAACGCGGACAAACTCTCTAAATAGGCGATTTCGGGGGTCGTTGGGGTCGCGTTTTCCTGCAACTGAGAAGCCTTGACACGGCGGCCCGCCTACAACAACATGAACTTCTGGCGAACCAATTTCAGCGAGCAACTTTTGGGGATTTAAGTTTTTTATATCGTCGCACAAGTGATGGCAATCTGGAAAGTTTTTTGTATGAGTTGCCGAGGCGATGGGATTAATTTCAACACTTGCTACTGGTCGAAAACCAGCTTGCAATAAACCTTGGGTCATGCCGCCCGCACCGCAAAAAAGATCGACAAATGTATAGTCTGATTTTGGCAGTGACTGAGATTCAACATCAATGAATATCTTGTAGGGGTCGCAGTCATTTGCTTCTAGTTCGCGTTGGATGCGTTCGTAACGCCCTAACTTTGCTTTCTTCTGCTTTTTAGCAGGAATTGTCTCTTCCTCCTTTGAGAATAAAGACAGTTGTATTGCTTCCATTTTATATTTTTTACGGCATCATATCTATTGTATTGTACTGTACTTAACGAGATGAACCATGAAAGACGATCGCATCAATATTTTTTACAGCAACCAAGATGAAGGCTATATTGCCGATATTCCTGATTTAAAATACTGTTGCGCTTTTGGCGAAACCCCAGAATCAGCTTTGCAGAAAGTACAGATTGCTAAAACAGCATGGCTGGAAGCTGCAAAAGCTGCGGGAAAACCCATTCGCGAACCAAAATACCGACCTGCAATATATCAACTTACGACTTGAAAAACATCGCACAAATCCCCTTTACTGCATCCGATCGATCGTCCGATACTGAACCGCCTCCCCCACATGATTCGTTTTCAGGCTTTCATCCCCCGACAAATCAGCAATAGTTCTAGCAACCTTCAAAATGCGATCGCTAGCCCTCGCCGACAGCCCCAACTTCCGAATCGCCATCTCCAATAAATTCCGAGAAGCATCATCCAACTGACACCATGTATTAATGTGACTGCTTTGCATCTGGGCATTACAGCGCAAGCCAGCTTCCGACTGAAAACGGCGAGTTGCGAGCTCTCGCGCCCGCTGCACCCTCACCCGCACCGGTTCCGACTCTTCCCCCGTCGGCTGTCGTGTAATTTCCTCCGGTTTCAAACGATTAACCGCCACTTGCAAATCAATCCGATCCATCAAAGGCCCCGAAAGTTTTGCCCAATATTGCTCCCTCTTTTGCGGGGAACAAGTACACTGTTGAATCGAATCGCCGTAATAACCGCAAGCGCAAGGATTCGTACTCGCAACTAAAGTGAATTGAGCCGGAAACATCACCGATTGTCTAGTTCTAGAAATCGTCACATAACCATCTTCCAGCGGTTGTCGCAAAAACTCCAAAACATCTCTTTTAAACTCAGTTAATTCATCCAGAAAAAGTATGCCACGATGTGCTAAAGAAATTTCACCCGGACGCGGAAAACTGCCACCACCGACAAGAGAAGGCCCCGATGCCGAATGGTGAGGACTGCGAAAAGGCCGATCGCTCACCAGCATTCCCTTATCCTTCAACAACCCAGCCACCGAATGAATTTGAGTCACATCTAAAGCTTCATCAAAAGTCAGCGGCGGCAAAATACCCGGCAAACGCCTCGCCAACATAGTCTTACCGCTCCCTGGCGGCCCCACAAAAATTAAATTGTGTCCCCCCGCCGCCGCAATTTCCAAAGCCCGCCGCGCGTGAATTTGCCCCTTGACATCTTTTAAATCTAAACCCGGAAACCGCGTTTTTGCTAACTCTTCTCGACCGTTTACTTCTACAGGCGAATAAACTTCAGGATTGTTCAAAAAATCAGTAACTGCAAAAATATTCTCAAAACCATAAACAGATATTCCATGCACCAAAGCCGCTTCCTGCGCGTTACCAGCCGGTACAACCAAGCCCGAAATACCCATTTTTTGAGCAGCAGCGGCGATCGGCAAAACCCCAGCCACAGGCCGCAAACTTCCATCTAAAGAAAGTTCCCCTAAAAACAAATAATCTCCCAAAAGTTGACCGCTGACTTGTTCTGATGCTGCTAAAATGCCAATGGCGATCGGCAAATCAAAACTCGGCCCTTCCTTCCGCAAATCCGCCGGAGTCAAATTAATCACAATACTCCGCATCGGAAAAGCATATCCCGAATTTTTCAGCGTAGCCTTAACCCTTTCCTTAGCTTCTTGCACTGCAGAATCTGGCAATCCCACAACCACAATTTTCGGTAGCCCGCCTGACACATCAGCCTCAACACCCACCTTTACCGCGTCAATTCCAACGATCGATGCACTCCAAACCCTAGCAAGCATTTTTCTGTATCCTTAATTTGCCTGTCCTTGATTCATCATCTATTATGATTAACAATGACTAATGAATATCGGGAGAGGCAAGAAAAACTTTTCCTTGCCTCTTCTTTTTCTCCTCTTCCCTCTCTCCTGCTGGGTCTTCCCTCTTCCCTCTTCCCGACATCCGTTACACCCGTTACATCCGTTACAGAATCCGTTGCCGAACTTCGTTAACACCCATGACAACTCAAGAAACGCTTTTCAGCAAAATCATCCGCAAAGAGATTCCCGCAGACATCGTTTATGAGGACGACTTGGCCCTCGCGTTCCGAGATATCCATCCGCAAGCACCCGTCCACATCCTCGTCATTCCCAAACAGCCTATTGCCAAATTAGCCGATGCCGAGTCGGGAGATCATGCTCTCATGGGACACTTGCTGCTGACTGTCAAACGGGTAGCAGAACAACTCGGACTTAGCAACGGCTATCGCGTCGTCATTAATAGCGGCAGCGATGGCGGCCAAACTGTAGACCACCTCCACCTTCACATTCTCGGCGGACGGCAGATGAAGTGGCCCCCAGGCTAAAGCCTATTTTTTACGCCTAACTTGCGGACTCATCCTCAGAAACCCGGTTGATTTCTATTGCCCAGCGCTTCAGAAACCGGGTTTCTTTTTTCGTCAATAAACCCGGTAGATTGGAGATTATTGAGAATGCAGCCCGATCGCACTAGAAACCCGCTTGTCAGTATTCTCCCGATACAAACTTACCCTCGCAGAAGCCACTGGTGATATGTGAATAAATATTAAAAATCATCTCTTCAAGACCTAATTAAGAGATATTTAAATAGAAAGGATCTCGACCGGAAAAAAAAATGCTCGAACTGCTGAACCAAGCTACAGACAATACATTCAGTTCTTCAGGTCGCTATATTTAACCCGTTTGGTGTGTAATATTACTTTGTAAAAAACTACAAATATTTACGAATATTTAAGTCATTGTAAAAATTTGTAAAAAGTTTAAATTGTCAGCAGAAATCCCTTGGCAAAATCGAGTGAATGGTGTTACTAATAGAAGCGTGGGGCATCCCCACAACGAACCTTGAAAATTCAATTAAGCCATCATAAACCAAATGACAACAACCGTACAGCGTCGCGAAAGCGGCAACGTTTGGGAACGGTTCTGCGAGTGGGTAACTAGCACCGAAAACCGCATTTATATCGGTTGGTTCGGCGTCTTGATGATTCCCACCTTGCTCAGCGCCACCATCTGCTACATCATCGCCTTCATCGCTGCTCCTCCAGTGGACATCGACGGCATCCGCGAACCAGTTGCTGGTTCCTTGATGTACGGCAACAACATCATCACAGGTGCAGTTGTTCCCTCATCCAACGCCATTGGCTTGCACTTCTACCCAATTTGGGAAGCGGCTTCCCTCGATGAGTGGTTGTACAACGGCGGCCCCTACCAATTGGTAGTTTTTCACTTCCTGATTGGCATTTTCTGCTACATGGGTCGTGAATGGGAACTGTCTTACCGCTTAGGTATGCGTCCTTGGATATGCGTCGCTTACTCTGCACCAGTTGCAGCAGCAACCGCAGTATTCTTGATTTACCCGATCGGACAAGGCAGCTTTTCTGACGGTATGCCCTTGGGTATCTCCGGCACATTCAACTTCATGATCGTGTTCCAAGCTGAGCACAACATCCTGATGCACCCCTTCCATATGTTGGGAGTAGCTGGTGTATTCGGCGGTGCTCTGTTCTCCGCTATGCACGGAAGCTTGGTAACATCTTCTTTGGTTCGCGAAACAACCGAAACTGAATCATTGAACTACGGTTACAAATTCGGTCAAGAAGAAGAAACCTACAACATCGTCGCAGCCCACGGCTACTTCGGTCGGTTAATCTTCCAATACGCGAGCTTTAACAACAGCCGTTCTTTGCACTTCTTGTTAGGTGCATGGCCAGTAGTCGGTATCTGGTTTACCGCTTTGGGTATCTCCACGATGGCTTTCAACTTGAACGGTTTCAACTTCAACCAATCGATTATCGACTCTCAAGGTCGTGTGATCAATACTTGGGCTGATGTGATTAACCGCGCTAACTTGGGTATGGAAGTAATGCACGAGCGCAATGCTCACAACTTCCCGCTTGATTTGGCTGCAAGTGAAGTCACTCCAGTAGCAATGGTTGCTCCTTCTATCAATGGCTAAGTTTTAGCTTTTGATTCACAAAAAGCGCTCCTAGAAATAGGGGCGCTTTTTGTTTTGGCAAGTAAAATTTGATAGATTTTTTTCTGTTAAATCCGTTAAATCCTTTAAATCACATACACTGCGCCTTGCCGAACTTCCCGATAGATCTGATATATTAATTAGGAATTATTATTTTTGGCAATCATCAAAGTGGCGATATTTAACAGGCACAAATTTGAAAAACTCGCGGTTCATAAATCAAAAACATTAGCCTGGGCGATCGCATTTTTTAGCGGCATTTTGATGGCATTGACAACCGCACCAGTAAATGCTTGGCTATTGGCTTGGGTAGCCCTAGTTCCCCTCTGGATTTTGGTTGTTAGTTATGAAAAGCCTCTTCAAGAAGTAAAACAACAAAAATTCTTCATTCTTCCTGCTTCATTCTTCCTTCTTCCTTCACTCTGGGGAATTGGCTATCACGGATTAGCTTTATCTTGGATTATGGGAATTCACCCGATGACATGGTTGGGAGTTCCTTGGTGGCCGAGTTTGGCGATCGCACTTTTTTGCTGGGCATTCATCACCCTCTGGGGAGCCGCCTTAGTCGCCGTTTGGGCGTGGCTATTTGCGATCGCAATTTCCAAAATTAGTAGCACAGGCATCTTGCCTGTGATTTCCCAAAAAATTAGTGGCACAGGCATCTTGCCTGTGATTTCCCAAAAAATTAGTGGCACAGGCATCTTGCCTGTGATTCGCGTTTTAATTGGCACAGCTTTATGGTGCGCCTTAGAAAGTATTTGGAGTACAGGTTCGCTGTGGTGGACATCCCTATCATATACCCAAAGCCCGCACAATTTAGCAATATTGCACCTCGGTCAACTCTCCGGGCCCAGCGCAGTAACAGCCGCTATTGTAGCAGTAAATGGCTTAATCGCCGAAGCTTGGCTCGAAGGAAGAAGTCAGAAGCAAGAAGTCAGAAGGAAGAAGTGGATTCCTTATATTTTGCCTGCTAGTTTGTGTGTAGTTTTGCATATTGTAGGATGGAGCTTATACAACCGCCCTTTAAATCAAGAAGCTGCAACCGCTTTAAAAATTGGCATTATTCAAGGCAATATTCCTAACGAGATTAAGTTTGATTCAGCGGGTTGGGGGCGCGCTTTGGAAGGTTACACCACTGGATACAAACAGTTAGCAGACAGAAAAGTCGATGCTGTGTTAATTCCAGAGACAGCTTTGCCTTTTATCTGGACAAACGAGTATCAACGTTCTACTCTTTCTTTTTACCAAGCTATTCTCGATCGCGGCGTGGTGGCTTGGGTGGGAGGATTCGGACAGCAAGAGAATAGTATCACTAACAGCTTATTGGCGATCGATCGCACTGGAGAAATTATCGGCCGCTACGATAAACTAAAGCTAGTGCCTTTAGGCGAATATATCCCTTTTTACGAAATCTTAGGCGGGATTATTAATCGGCTTTCTCCCTTAGATGCTCATTTAGTACCCGGCAATTCTAAACAATTATTTGATACGCCGTTTGGCCGCGCCATTGTCGGAATTTGTTACGATTCAGCCTTTGCTGAAAATTTCCGATATCAGGCAGCGAATGGAGGCGAATTTATGATCACCGCTTCCAACAATGCCCATTACAAACCGCCGATGTTGACTCAACATTACGCTTTAGATGTGATGCGGGCAATTGAGACGGATAGATGGGCAGCTATCGCAACTAATACGGGTTACTCTGCTTTTGTAAATCCTCGCGGCGAGACGGTTTGGAAGTCGGGAATTAATACTTATGAAGTCCGAGATGCTACTATTTATCGGCGGCAAACTCGGACTTTGTACGTGCGGTGGGGAGATTGGCTGACACCTTTATTGTTAGTATTAGCTGGGTTAATGCGGTTTATTGTTAAAAATTAACCGGTAGGTTATTCCCTTTTCGATTTTTGATATCAATCGAAAATCGAAAAGGGAATAACTCTAATTATCTTTCAGGTGTTCGTGAACGCTAGGAGATAAAGTAATTAAATCGTCGATATTTCGCTGCATGGCAGCACAAATATTGTCCAAAGGTAAATCATTGACATCGTGCCCGAAGGGATTTTCAATTTCAATACCGATTTCTTCGATGCCGAACAAAGTAAAACTAATTAAAGCCACAGCTAGGCCGGTTCCCCAAGTCAAATCCTTCACCATTTGAAATGGCAGTGCCAAACAGTAAACCAACAATAACTGTTTCAGGTGAATCGCGTAAGCCAAAGGAATAGGCGTCTTCAAAATTCGCTCGCAGCCGCCTAATACATCAATCATAGAGTTAATCAACTCCTTCATACCAGTTAACTGATAGACATCGATGCAATTGCGCTCGTACTGTTTGTGCAAATAATCCTCAATCCAAAACGCAATTTCTAGGGGTGGATTGTTCATCGATTTAAGCTTTTGGTACTGCGAGGGGGAAGTTAACAGCTCCAATTCGGAATTTACTGATTCTTGCCGCAAGTGCAATTTCAGCGTCACTGCAAAGGCCGGTAACAGGCGCAGGGCTGACTTTTTGAATGCGATATCCTGCGGGTCTTTTTCCTCAATTGCTACCCAGATTTGGCGCGCCAAATTGCGGATGTTGTTGTTTAAAGTTCCCCACATTCTCCGACCTTCCCAAAATCGTTCATAGGCTGTATTTGTCCGAAAAACTAACAGTAAACCCAGGACAATACTCGGTACAATACTCGACAAAATAGGGAAGGAAACGGGCAATTGGAAAAAGTGCAGCAGGGAAATAAAAACTCCAAAGCCGCCGCAGAGCAAAACCCGGGGCCAAATTGAGGGAATGACAGACCCCCGAACCTGTAATGCAATTTTAAACCAAGACGGTCGATCGACACTCATGCAAGTCTCCTCATAAAATTAAATTCGCCCTCTGGGCCCAAAGTCCATTTTCGATTTTCGATTTACTGCACAGATGCAATCTGGGGGTTGGAACTAGGGCGTTGCCCTGAGCTTGTCGAAGGGTCTAAATTTTTTGCCCTCCACGACTCCTATCGGGCGCTGGTATCAATATTTGGGTGCGGTGGGAGCTTCCGAAAAAATCTTTCCTACAAACAACATTCGGATTTTACCGAAAAAACTCATCTTTAGGATCTCAAATTTCAAATCTCAAATTTCAAATCTCAAATTTCAAATCTCAAATTTCAAATCTCAAATTGATTGACTGATGCACTTAATTAGGTAAGATTAATTATGTATCTTTAGACCTCAGCTTCCGTGCAAGAGCTACCCACATCTGTGCCCCCGCATTTTCACCGATTGCCGAACCAACGGTGGCAAATTTATTCGCCTCAAGCACAGCAAGCCGAACAGTTTGCCACTGAAATCGGTTTGTCGCCCTTGCTGGCACAGGTACTGATTAACCGGGGCATCGATTCTCTGAAAGAAGTGCAAGGGTTTATCGAACCGGAATCTCTGGTTTTGCCCGCGCCAATGGATGAGTTCCCCGATTTGGCTGCGAGTGTCAAATTGTTGCGCGAGGCGATTTCGGGAGGGCAAAAAATTGCAATTTGCGGCGACTACGATGCTGACGGGATGACGAGCACGGCTTTGTTGCTACGCGCTCTGAGGCTGCTGGGGGCGAATGTGGATTATGCTATTCCCAGCCGGATGCGAGAAGGTTATGGGATTAACGATCGCATTGTAGAAGAATTTCACTCGGAAGGTGTCGCTCTCATTCTCACGGTTGACAACGGAATTGCAGCCTACGGCCCGGTTGCCAGAGCGCGAGAACTCGGTGTCAAAGTTATTATTACAGACCACCACGATTTGCCGCCAAAACTGCCGCCGGCTGATGCTATTCTCAACCCGAAATTAATAGCGGAATCTTCACCTTATCGCGGTTTGGCTGGCGTAGGTGTTGCTTATGTTTTGGCGATTACTTTAGCTCAAGATATGCAGAAAGTTGGCGGGTTGGTCAATCCGCTGCTGGAGTTATTTACTTTAGGAACTATTGCGGATTTAGCGCCTTTGACAGGAGTGAACCGGCGCTGGGTGAAGCGTGGTTTGCGGCTGTTGCCTCACTCGCAATTGGCGGGTATTCAGGCTTTGATTCAGGTGGCGGGAGTGCAGCCGGGAAGTGCGGAAAGTTTACCTCTTCTTAATTCAAAAAATCAAGCTAACAATTCGTTAAAGCCTGAAGATATTGGTTTTCGGCTTGGGCCCCGGATTAATGCTGTGGGGCGGCTGGCTGACCCTCAAATTGTGATAGAGTTGCTGACGACGGACGATCGCGAATTGGCTCTCAAAAACGCGATGCAGTGCGAACAAATTAATCAGCGCAGGCAGGAGTTGTGCCAGGAAATTGAGCAGGAAGCCATCGCTTGGTGCGAGAAAAGTGATCTCGACTTGCAGCAAGAACGAGTTTTAGTTGTCGTGCAGCCCGGTTGGCACCACGGGGTGATCGGGATTGTAGCTTCTCGGTTGGTGGAACGCTACGGCGTACCTGTGTTTATTGGTACTTTTGAGGATGAGGCTGTAGGGGCGGTTGCCCATAAAATTATCAGGGGTTCGGTCAGGGGAATTCCTGAGTTTAATGTATTTGACGGGCTGAATTTTTGCGCGGATTTATTAACTAAATTTGGTGGACACAAAGCGGCTGGCGGTTTTTCTATGCCGGCTCAGAATCTCGAACAATTCCGCAATCAACTGTCAATTTTTGCCAATCAATGTTTGCAGCCGGAACACCTAAAACCGCTGGTTTCAGTAGATGTGCGAGCGGATTTGGCTGAGATTAATCTCGACCTTTACCGACAAATTGATGCTCTGGAACCTTGCGGGATTGAAAATAAGGCTCCTGTATTTTGGACGCCTAATGTTTGCATAACTGAACAGAAAATTGTTGGTAAAGGAGGTCACGTTAAACTAACTGCAACTCAAGATGGAAATGTATCGGCTAGTGTGAAGGCGATTGCTTGGCGTTGGGGGGAATATTTTCCTTTGCCTCGGCGGGTTGATATTGCTTACCGATTGCGGGAAAATAGTTTTAATGGCAAGACATCGGTTGAGTTAGAATTGTTGGGTGTCCGGCTTCCGGCAAATGCTGCTAGTTCCAGGCCGCCGATGTTTGGAAAAGTTGAGTTTGATTACTGCGATCGCACTTATTCTTGCAGTCTGTCTCCCGCCGGCTCGATCGAGGAATTGAGAATCCGCAACTCTCAAGGGCAAGTTTTGGCTGTCGCACCCGGACAAAACATCGGTTTGTTAGGCAACTCCCGCAAAGATGCTAGAGAAGTCGATGTATCTCTACCTTTTTTTGAGAATTTGATTCAAACTGCTAAACACGCCCTGGGTATTTGATAACTCGGTATTTGATAAGAAAGCTCGTGCAGCAGGGAAAATTGGCGATCGAGGGTTGTGAATTTTGGATAATTTAAAACTCAAAACTCCAAACTCTCGATCGCCCCGGAGCGTGCTATAATTACAAGTCGCCGCCTTTAGCTGCCAGCAGAAAAATCACGATCGGGCCCGAAAGCACGACTGCTGCGAGTAAAGCTACCTGAATAATAAGTTGGTAGTCTACACCAGCCATACCACTGAAAAGATCGGTTATAAAGTCCATGTGTCCTCCTGACTGTAGTGATTAAGTCTAGATTGTTGAATTAGAAAATCCGCTTCTGATTTTACCGGGCGATCGACCATATTTTTTAAGGAACTTTACAAAATTCAACAAAATGTAAACTACGATCGACCTCTCAGTCACAAGAAACCAGGGACTTGATGCCCCTTCTCGGAAAATGATCCGAATCTAAAATCTAAAATCAAACTATCGCACCGCCCCTTCGGGATATCCGCCTCCGGCGCTGGCAATTGATATACTTAAAGAGCCCCAATCTCCTAAAGTTTGGCATTTTCCACATCATGCTCCGAATCTAAAATCTAAAATCTAAAATCTAAAATCTAAAATCAAACTATGGCTACTTGGCGTTGCGTAAAGCAGTGCGGTGCTTGTTGTTACCTCGACCCAACAGAACGCCCTGACTTAGACGAGTATTTATCTGAAGACGAATTAGCGCTCTATTTGAGCTTAGTCGGAGAGGACGGTTGGTGTATCAATTTTGACAAAGCGACCCGAGAATGCGGAATTTATGGCGATCGACCGCGCTTTTGTCGGGTAGACTCAGAAGTGTTTCAGGATATGTACGGCATTGAGCCTGCTGAATTGAACGATTTCGCGATCGAGTGCTGCTTGGAGCACATTGAAGATCTTTATGGCGATCGATCTTTGGAAATGATCCGCTTTAACTCGGAAGTCGGAATTCTCGCCTTACCTGACAACTAACCGACTTGATGCGCCTTTGGGCTTTTGTCCCTCCGGCTCATTTTCCCGATCGCCCTCTCAATTCTTTAATCAAAAGTCTAAAATCTAAAATCGAACGATCGTCTGTCGGTTTCTCCAGCCAATAGTGTCAAAATAAACAAATCAAAGAAATATCGCGCAGTTGAGTTGAGCCATGAGCAATCGAGAGGGTTTTACAGGGGGATTTATTGCCGGAGCTGCTGTTGGCGGCTTGGTAGGTGCAGTTTTGGGCACGGTACTGTCGCGGCGCGCTGCTGAAGCTTTGCTGAGTGAACCTTCAGAAGCAAAGACAAGAAAGATCCGCCAGAGGAAAGCCAGTCAACTCGAAGCCGACAGCATGGAAGTAGCAAGGCTGAGTTTAGAAGATAAAATTGCTCAGCTAAATCAGGCAATAGATGACGTGCGGCTGCAACTCGGCGACGTAAACGGCAACGCGCAGGCGCACGGCGGCGAGGGTTCGATCACCCAAGACTCCTGAATCCATTTAAAATTTTAGATTAGTCTGGCAGATCTATGCGGGCGATCGGTCAACGGTCGCACAGTTCTCTCTTCATCTTTCCAGCTAAAAGGGGGAGACAGAAGCAACAAGGAACAACAAAAACGCTCCTGGTCTCCCCAACTCCCACTCCCCCCACTCCTCCAGCTATGCTAAACTCAAACTTAAAGTGTCTGTAAACTTTACTCAAACTACAAGCAAAATTTATGAGTTCTTCCATAGGCCTTTTGGCAACCACGCTAGCGACATTTCTGCAAATCTATCTAGTCCTGATGATTTTTAGGGTGCTTTTAAGCTGGTTCCCCAATATCAATTGGTACGACCCCCCGTTTTCGATTTTGAGTCAGTTAACAGATCCTTACCTGAATCTATTCCGATCGATTATCCCCCCCTTGGGAGGGATTGACTTTTCGCCCATGATTGCGTTTTTTGTACTTCAGTTCGGCTCGGAATTCTTGATCGGTCTTTTGACCAACTTGCAAACATCTTTGTAGTTTGAAAAGCTTAAGTTTTTAAGCTTCGAGCGTAAATTGTTTGCCAGACCTAGCTGCCTGCAACTAAATTTTAGATTTGACATTTTTAGATTAACTCCCCGGTTGAAAAGCTGGGGAGTTAATCTTACATTAAAAATGAGAAATTGCCCGCCACTCAACAATCTCAAATCTCAAACTGCATCGCAGTTTCTCAACAGCCATCTAAAATCTCAAAGAGTTTCGTTAGCGGCGAACCACGCCAGTAAAACCTGTAGCTTTAAATTGCTTGAGCTTCAAAGGTGTTCGTTGATTGGCGGCAACCGAAATTCTGAGCTGAAAATCGCTAACTCCGGGAGGAACTTCTTCTATAGAACCCAAGCGAGTGCGGTTTTGCATCACTGGATTGTCGTCGGCATCATAAATGCGGCCGAAAATATCGGCATTGACAACTGGTTTGCCGCTGCTATTTTCGGCTTTCCCAGTAATCAAAAAGCAGGTAGCTTCCATAGAACTGCCGCTGGTGACTGTTCCTTCTGCCATTTCTGCCGGACATTCGTGATAAGAAAGGTCGGAAAGTTTAATCGGCGTCAGAGCCCAAGCAGGTGGAGTGAATACCAAACTAAAAATTCCGATTAGGCAAGTAGCAAAAAAAAGACTGATAGCTCGAAATTTCATAAATGGGGGGGTAAGTATATTTTAATTTTCAGCTTAGCGCGAATTCAGCCTCAAATTTCTACTTATACGAATTCGGAAAACTACAGCTACTTTTTGAAGAAATGGCATTAGTCTAGGCCTAAATGCTGTCGCAAGGCTTGGCGCATCACATCAACTGGGACGGATTCTTTATCCAGCCAAATTTTTAAGGCTGCTGCTCCTTGTTGAACTAGCATTTCAAGTCCGTCAATAGCTCGCGCTCCCCGAAGCTGTGCATCTTTGAGAAACTGGGTAGGATTAGGGGTGTAAATTAAATCATAGACGATCGCACCTGCGGAAATTCGATCGAGCGCACCAGCCGGAATCGGCGACTTTTCCCCCTGCGGATACATCCCCACAGGCGTCGTGTTCACCAGCAAATTTGCCTGCGAGATTAACATTGACAAATTATCCCAAGTATGCACCTGCAAATTCTGCACGGGCATCGGAGAATTGACCCAACTCTGCTGAAATTCCGCTAAATTTTGTTCGTTGCGGCCAACAACGTGAATCTCTGCACATCCCAATTGAGCGCATCCAGCCACAACAGCTCTCGCCGCCCCGCCATTCCCCAAAATTACCGCTACTTTCTGACTCCAATCAGAACCCCCCTTAGCTTGGTAAACGGGGGTTTGCAGCGGCGCTAGAAAGCCTTCAACGTCTGTATTTGTACCGCACCAACCTTTGTCAGTCAGGTATACGGTATTGACTGCGCCAATCGCTCGGGCGATCGGGGAAACGGACGACAGTAGCGGTAAGATGGCTTGTTTGTGGGGAATCGTGATGCTAAATCCCCGAACGCCGATCGCCGCAAATCCTGCAAGAGCAGCTTTTAAATCCCCTGGTTTTACCGGAAACGGCAGGTAAACAAAATCGACTCCCAAGTGGGAAATAGCAGCATTGTGCATCGCCGGCGACAGAGAATGTGCGACGGGATGGCCAATTACTCCTAACAGTTTAGTAGTGCCTTTAATCATTTTTGTTAGTTGACGGTTGACGGTTGACTGTTGACTGTTAACGGTTGACTGTTGTGAGTTTTCATACCAGCTCCTGCTACAATACCGCCCTTATTCTTTAGTCCCCCTCTGCTCGGACTTCGTTTGACTCTTAAGCGATTTCAATCGTCAACTGTCAACTGTCAACTGTCAACCGTCAACCGTCAACTGTCAACTGTTTGCCGAAACTCTTTGGCGTCAGCCAAAATCGGATTGACATCAAACCAGTAATCCTCGCCGTAACGGTATTCAAACACCCAGAGACTACGCAGCAAGATTTGGTATTTAGTTTCCCCACTCACAGTTTTGGCAGCGGATACTTGGCGCAGCAATTGCCACTCATCAGGCTCGATCGCCAAAGTAAGCTGGTGGCGGCGCTGGATGATCACATTTTCCAAAGTTTCCCGCGACAGAGGAGGGTCTTGTTTCTGCAGACAGCTATACAGCAGTTGCAGCAAATTGCGGACATGACCCCCACTGACTCGACACAGGCGATCGAGAGTTTCCGCAGAGTCGAAAACTTTGCCAACCAAAGCATAGCGCTGTGAAGGGCGCACCGTTGGAAAAGCCCGCGCCAGAACCATCTGCCGCAGCAATTCCACACCCTCAGAGCACTCAGAACCGTCGCTCAACTGCACCGGCACCATCGGCAAAACCTTTGGATCTACCCCAAATCGATTGGTCAACTGGCCCAAATCGTTAGAGAAAATCAGCACCAAGGGAATTGTATACACGACGTGACAATTTAGTCTTGCCAACTGTTCGCCGCGATCGACAAACAGGTATTCCGGCTGAAGCCGCCCCGTCGGTTTCGCGCACAGGTGTATGCGATCGAGATTGTCGATAATTACGACAAGTCCTTGTTTCCCTTGGCGTTTGAGTTCTTGATTAGCCGGCTCCAGCAACTCCTTATTCAGCGCATCTAAAATTACGTTAGTTCGTGGCTCCAAATATTGCCTCAACTCCGATCGCAGATTCGGAGCATCTTTCGCTTTAGCAGTAATTTTGCCAATTCCCAACGCCAGAGAAAATTCTCCCTCCGTGCTGGCATTTATTTCCCCCAAACCAGGGATATTAGCTTCAGCGCTCAAGTCTATTTGAGTTTGAAAAACATCAGCAACCCCTTTGAGCAAAGCTTTAAAACCCGTCGGTTGCAGCTTGATTTTCATTTTCTCGATGCTTTCGCTCACCTGACGAGCAACGCTCAACAAAATGTCAGTGATATCTACATCAGCCATATCTAAGTCTTTACTCGACTCAAAGTAAACAACATGAAATCCTTGTTGCTGCAATTGAGCTTGCAGCCGCAGCAATTCAGTTGATTTACCAGAGCCGATGTGACCGGTGAATAGTTGACAGGTAGGTGCATCGGGGGACAGACGGCTGATGGTGCGCTCCAATTGTTCTACGATTGTGCCGCCCCGCACTGAAGAGAAATCTATATAGTATTGTCGGTCTTCTTGATTTGCTACTGCCAGGGTGTAGCTGGGATTGCAGGCTCTATAAAATTTCTGTAAATTTAGTTCCATACCCTGTTCCATCTTTCACAACATTATGCCCTAATAGCTTATTCATTTCGCTATCGTAATAATCAGCACAAATTCTCAGTTTATTTCGCTGTTTTACGGGGAAATCAATATCTTGATGCTTGCCTAAATCCGCACTCCAAAATTATACTTTATTTTGGGGTACTGGGAATAAATAAAACTCACTAAAATCTACCCTAACTCAGTAATTTATCCTCGGATAGCGAGCGCGACTTCATTGACATCACAGACGAAAATTTGGCAGTAAGGTTCTCGGATAAAATTTGCTATTGGAGTACGGTTAACCGAAGAAAATAGGTGGTAATTAGGTGTCCCAGAACCAGGTTGTTTTAATAATACCTTCGCCATTTTCCCAGTAGGTTGGGTTCTTGTGAAGCGAAACCAACAACAGATTTTAGATTGGCGATTTTAGATTTTAGATTGGAGCAAACATCTAAAATCTAAAATCTAAAATCTAAAATTGATGGCGTTGGGTACGAGTCCCTCAACCCAACCTACTTTCTTACAGCATTTTGACTTAGGCGCGAAGGTGTTGTTTAAGAAACCGGGTTTCTGAGTGTGATATTTTTTTGGGATCTACTTATTTTTGAGCAATTCTACCATTTTGTGACCGACACCAGCAGCCGAAGCGGGATTTTGGCCTGTGACGAGCCTCTCGCTCGCTACAACATGAGCCTGAAAATTAGGAACTTTCGTAAAATTAGCGCCGCGTTCAATTAATTTCGACTCCAGCAAAAACGGCACTATTTCAGTCAGTCCCACAGCGGCTTCCTCTTCATTAGTAAAAGCAGCCACAGTCTTATTTGCAACCAGGTACTCACCATCCGACAACTTAAGATTAACTAACGCCGCGGGCCCGTGACAGACAGCACCCACAATGCCATCTGCTTCGTAAATAGCAGCAGCAATCGCAGCAAGTTCCTGGTTATCGGCAAAATCCCACATTGTACCGTGTCCCCCAGCGTAGAAAATAGCGCCATATTCTGCGGGGTCAATTTGTGCAGGATTGAGAGTATTTTCCACTTGCGCCACATGTCGGATATCCTCTAAAAAAGCCTGATTTAGCGGGTCTTCTAAATCTACCCCAACCATTGGAGCTTTACCGCCTTTGGGGCTGACAAAATCTACCGTTAATCCTGCCTGAGTAAATGCGTCCAATGGATGCGTCACCTCTGGGAGATAAAAACCCGTTTCTTTACCAGTGTCGCCCAGTGTATCGTGGCTGGTTAAAACAATCAGAACTTTTTGGCTAGTCATCGTCTATTCCTCTTACTATCAGGTGTGTTTGTGCCTGTTGTTCTGATCCTAGGTCGAATTTATCTAAAATACAAATTATAAAATTTTAGAGCTGGTATAAATCTATTTATGATTAACTTTGAATGGTATCGCAGCTCGATCGACGTTTACCGCGTGGGAACCGTATCCCGGGCCGCCCAAGTTCTCCACCTCACGCAATCTGTTAGCCAACACGTCGCAGCAAGAGAGTCAGCTTTGGGAAATCCCTTGTTTCAAAGGACTCCGAGGCGGATTGTTCCCACGGAATCGGGACAAAGATTTTATACTCAAATTGCTGGTGCGATGAGAAACTCGAATCAATTCCGCACAAAAACTCAACCGCCGAAACTCCACAAACCATCAGAATCGGTACGCCCCAAGAATTTTTTACCGATCGACTTCTGGGTCAATTACCACAGGACGATCGCACTTTTTACACTGTACAATTTGGGTTAACAGCAGAGTTAATCCAACAACTCAAAGCCGGAAAGCTAGACATTGTAATGGCTACCCAAAAAATTACCTTGTCTGATATCGAATATGAATTGCTATTCGAGTAAAATTTCGGGCTAGTCGGGTCGCCAAATGCGATGTTCCGATTTCTGAAGGAATCAGTCAAGCAGATTTAAACCCACTGTCTCAATGACTGTTAACTCAACTTGGGATTACTTACAGTGAAGAATTGCCGATCGCCCGCCGCTTTTAGCGCCTGGTGTTTGGCAGAATAATCGGCGTTCAACCCAAACTAATTAAGCTGTTGCACATTTAAAATGCGTATTTCAGAGGTTGAAATCCTTTACTGGCTTAGATAGCCTCGAAAATTTAAATGATGAACAGCTTATTCCCGATTTAAGAGCAATTAGACAAGCCGTGGAATGCGGATTTGGCTTTAGCATTCTTCCCGACTACTTGTGTGCTGATTGGGTGAAATAAAATCGCTTGACACTTATCCTAAAACCTGCACAGGCTTTAACCAATCGCATCTAGCTGGCTTTCAGGAAATATGAAAGACAGTTGCGAAAAATCAAACGGATGTTAAAATTTTACCAATTTCAATAATTATCTCAACGCGAGGCTAAGCCTCTAGATGTGCCTTACCAGGCTGAGCCTGGTAAGGAGAAATTATCATCCCAGAAACTATTTTGTTTTATTTATCCAAAATTTCTTTACCAGAAAACCTTCCTAAATCTATTGCCAAATTATTCAAATCATTGATTGACAAAACCTTTTCTATCTTTTTTGATTTAAAGTTAATTGAAATTTTATAAAAATTATCTTTTGTTAGAGGTATATTAAACGAGCCATCCCTATTTGCTTTGGCTAATCCAATAATACTATCCTTACTATTCTTAACGACGATTTCTGCTCCTCCTGCACCAAAAAGATTAGTGACATAAGCCCCGTTAGGTACTTCTTTAATATATTTCATACCTAATTTTTCAACTACCTCTTTCTTTAAATCACAAGTAAAAACAATCTTACCCGTTAATTTTACATTATTTGATGCAACATTTGTAGAATAGGAAGAGAATGTTAAAGTTGAATTAGAAGTATTTACAAAACTGGGAATATTTGTTGAGTTTGCTATATTAGAATGTTCGCGAGTATTTTGTGTTTTATTAGAATTTCCATATCCACTTAAAGCATAAACTAACAAGCTAGATCCAAGCATTAATAAAAACTTTGTGTACATAATATTTTGAGTCAGCGTGGGAGACAAACTCTATTATACCACAGCCGACGCTATAGCAACAAAATCGCAATCATTCTCATCTGTGCTCGCTATCACTGCATCGGCATCCTAATTATGAACACAAGTATAGGCAAATCCAATTACTACTGTTTTGAATATGTCTAAAACTTGATTAATAGGAGTTCGTTTATACTTTCCGATCTGTCCAGGCATAGTTGTTCATTCCCCTTCGACTTTTATGATGCTTGAGGAAGTCTTGAAAATGTGAAAACTTCTTAAGTTTTACAGGCTAATCAATCAAATTGCCCGCTTTGTCAATAGTGTGCGATTGCCAACCATTTCTCACCCTTGCCAGCCCGTTATAAAATTTTTCAGCCTCCTCAAACTGTGGTTCGATAACAATCTCACCATTCTGATCCATGTAGCCCCACTTATTATTTATCATGACAGGGGCGAATCCTTCGCCGAAGTCTAAAGCCCCGTCTAATTGCTGTTTATTGATTGGATTACCTTCTTTATTGATGTAACCAAAAGTTTTATTAACACTTCTTACCCTTGCTAGCCCTTCACAAAATTTGCCACCCCATAAGTAGTTAGGGTCGATAACTATTTTGCCTGTTTTATCGATATAACCAACATGATAACCTAGCCCAACTCTTGCCAGCCCTTCGGAAAATTTTTGCGCTGAATTAAATTGAGGGTGAATTACTACCTCACCTGTCCGAGTTTCATAGCCCCACTTACCAGATTCCTGAAATGGTACTGGTAAATTATCCAGGGGTTCTAATTCTGCTGTAGTCAGTTTTAAGGCGTGTAATACTTCAGTTGCATCTGTGTAGCGGTGGCGGAAATCATACCGTACCATTTTGGTCAAAATATCTGCTAACCATTTGCTGACATTGACCGCATCAGGCAAGATAAATTCAAATTTATTATCTCTGCTAATTTCACCAACTGCTAACCCTGTTACAGCTTGGATTGCCATTAGTCCTACAGCATAGATATCGCTTGCAAACTGTGGATTGCCCTGAGATTGTTCACTTGGCATATAAAGTCGAGTACCAATCTCAATTGTGCTGGAGATATTCACTGCCCCAGAAATCTCTTTTTTAGCAGCACCAAAGTCAATTAAGATTAGCTTATGATCTGAATATCGTCGCATAATGTTGCTGGGCTTGATATCTCTATGAATTACACCCTGCTCATGTACATAAGCCAGCACTTTCAGCACCCCTTGTAACAGTTCGAGCACCTCATCCTCACTCCAGGGTTTACCGACAGTGATTTCGTTGCTCAGGTCATGTCCTTCAATATACTCCTAAACAATATAAAAGTCTTGATTTTCCTCAAAATAATCGATATACTTGGGAATTTGGTCATGCTCCTTACCAAGCGTTATTAAAATTTAAGCTTCATGCTTAAAACGGCTAACCATATCTGAATCGTCTTTTCTGTTAGGTTTTAGCAGTTTAACAACGCATTTACGGTGAGGAACCGAGAGTTTTTGTGGGGATTCGGCTAGATAAGTTTCGCCAAAACCACCCGAACCTAATTTTTCTTTAATGAGATAGCGATCTTGCAGTGTTGTACCAATCATTTTCCTAACCTTACCACTCAGTTTTTATTAACCACAAGTTATTAGAGGAAACACTTAAATATTTTGGATGTAAGAGACGATCTCCAGTCTCTTACTACAAAATCACAATCCTCCGCGACCTCGATCGCCCAAAGTGAATATCCTATAAAAAAAGGGCTGGCAATTATACCAGCCCTTCAACTAATTTGAGATGTTAAATTAGCAGTAATCTAACATCTCAAAACTCCAATCAATCTAGCTTCTGTCAGTAGCAGCTACTGGCTCAAAGCTTGGAACCACCAACTCATCATTCTGCTTGGTGAGTAGATTGTACAGCCTTTCGGTATTTGGGAAATTCGCCGCAGGCAGAGTCGGGAAGCGACGGTAAGGAACAGTATCCTCGCCAAACGCCTCGGCATATTCAACGCTGTTCAACATTGCGTTGATAAACCCCTTAATCCCTTTACTTGCCAAGATTTGGTTGTACGTCCGAATCTCCGCTTGATTGCGGGGAGCGCGGCCCAAGAAGTGCTTCGTTCCCAACTCAATCACCTTAGTATTGGGATAAGGTGCGTAGAACTGTTTAACGTACAGCGAGGAGCAGCCCAAAGCCTCAATGAACTCCTTGAGATTGATTTCATTGTTGCCCAGTTTGCTTTCCAGGGCCGTGAATTCATTCTTCACAACATATGGGTTGATGTCGCGCTCAAAAACTTGACGGTAAGCAGCTTGAATTAAAGTTTTTAAAGCTACTTTGTCCGAAGTAGTCGTCAACTTGAACACCTTAGTTTGTTCACGCCGCTTGCTGACACCTTGAGCAATCCGACTTTGCAACTCGATATCGCCCCGATCGCCTGCTGCACCCAGTTCAATAAACCGAGGAGTTTCGGGCGTCACAGCTTGGACATTTTGCTCAGCGACGGAACCCGATCGCATCGTCCGCATCGACAAACCAGCGGGAGTTACATAGCGCTCGTAGGGTACTGTATCTTCCCCAAAAGCTTCGTTGTACTCCGTGCTGTCCATGATGCTATCAACCAGCGCGTAGAAACCCTTCTTAGCGCAAATGTCAAAGTAAGCGTTCATTTCCTGACGGCCATAGGTAGGGCGTCCCAGGAGTCGGCGGTGAATGTACTCGATCGCCTTACAAACGTAGAGCTTGCTCCAGTACATATTGCGGAACACGTCAGACTTCGCCAACATCCGAATAAACTCGCGCATCGGAATGTCGCCGTTTTCCAGCTTAATTTCCGCCACCTTTTGGCGTTGGCCATCGAACACATCGCGACCGAACACTTGCAGGTAAGCTGCCCGAATCACCGCTTGAGTGGAACTTTCGGTAAATTTGACACTGGAAGCACTGCTGTAGCTGCTAGAGACACCGCGGGCAGTTTTCTTGGAAGCCACATAGCCGCCTGGTAACTGGTCTAGTTTAAAGACCTTGGGGCCCAGAGAGCCTGGAGCCTTGCCGCGGGCTTGCGGGTTGCTCAATTGATTTTCAATCCCCGCACCTTGACGGATCAGGATACGGCGAGTGTCTTTGCCGAAGGGAGCTGGACGGTTCTTGGGGTTGCGAGTTTCTTGCGGGAAAATCGCGCCGAACTGAATTTCTAAGGGGTCATTGCCAATACCGTAAACGTGCTGGTCTGGTAGCGGCTGAGTGTAGCCCGCAAACAAGGTGATGAACTGAGGAACCTTGCGGAACGGAGCGCTGAAATTGAACAAATCAATTTGCGGGCCCCAGTTGCGGCATTCCTGAGCTTCTTGGCCCAAACCGCGCAGGTAAGGCACGGTTTCTTCGCCGAAGTAGTCGGAATATTCCTGGGAATAGACCATTGCATCTACGAGACCTGCCAAGCCGCCTTTAGTGACGATCGCAAAATACTTGCTAAATTCCTCCCGCGAGCTCAAACCGCGGCCCAAGAAGTGGCGGGCGGCCAATTCTACAGCACGGCTGTTGACAAACGGCTCGTAGAATTGCTGGCGGTACAGAGGAGATTTGCCCAGGCGGCGAATAAACTCTTTCATTGAGATTTCGCCATTTTTGACCTTGGATTCCAAGTCAGAAATGCTTTGGCTGTATGCGCGGCTAATGTCGCGCTCGAATACTTGGCGGTAAGCTGCTTTGATTACTTCGAGCTTTTCGGCCGAAGACAGGCCGGTTTTCATGACGAATTTCGACCGTCGCTCGGCTGCGTTGAAGTAGATTTGAGGCAGTTGCAAGCCTTGCTGGTCGTTGCTTTCGCGCTGCCGCACCTTGTCGGAAGGTGTGGGAGCTTTGAATTCGGTAATTGCTACGTCGAAATACTGTCCGACGATCGCCGCGGCCTCTGCATTGTTTCTGAAATAGCCCAAAGATGCTGCCTTCATTTCCTGCATTGCCACAATTGTGGCTGCGGAAGAGCAAGCATTTTCGATGATTTCCCGCAATCCGCGCACGTTCACCGAAATAATATTCGGGTCGCCCGCGACGATCGCGTAGGTGATGTAGCGCAAAAACCAGCTCAAATCCCGCAGAGATTTGGTCATGTTGCCCGGGCCGTAGCGCGAGACATTTATCGGCTGAAATCCTGCTGGGATTGGGCCGCTGTAGCCGCCACCGTTGCCAGAAAACAGATTTCCCAGCCCCAAGAATCCGCCGCCGCCTGAGCCGTTGCCCCCGCCGCCTGCGCGACCTTCAACGTAGGTAACTGTTCCCAGTTTCATGCCTTCAGAGACATTCCCCGAGCCGCCGCGAGCCGCGCCTGCTACAGCCATCGTAGGTTCTTGTGGTCTTTCCAAAAATGCCAGCGGGGAACCGCCGGTAAAAATCCGGTTGGCTGCGCGGGATACTATCAGTTCCGAGTTTTGGGTCAGCGTCGCAGAGATATCGATCCGAAGAGCCCCGGAACTGAAATAACTTGCTAGTTCGCTGAGTTCGCCCCGCTGTAGAAAGCGGTCTTGCTGTTCTGCTTGCGAAATTGTTGCGACCGGTACAGTTTGATATAGTTGCGGACGCGCAACCGAGCTTCCACCACTTGCCTTTACAGTCATTAGACTCCTTAGCTCCCTATCCAAATAGTTGCAGCATTTAACCAGACTAACCTTGCCTTCTGATGCAGGTCAAAGTAGGTATTTTTGCTTTGTTTACTTTTTGCCTTTACCTGTCACGAGGTTCGGGCGCGCTTACTTTCTTAGATTAAAATGTTTTGGTTTCATCTTTCTGCCTGCCGGGAAATGTCCGATCCGAAGGCAGGCACGGGGTACTCCCTCCGCTGCGATCCGCCGGTATACCCGTGGAAAAAAAGACTCGGCAGGAGAGTTGCCTTTGGGCGATTGCAGCCAGTGCCGTCAATTAAGGGAAAAGAAAATCAAAAATTTTCTTCGGCCTTTTTCTGGGCGTTTAACTTTCTGCTTAAAGACGCCTCCGCTTTACCCGAAAGCTCAGCGGTAGCAGTGGGTTATTGACAGTCCTTGTTTGTTAAAAAGCCTGCCGAGATTTATTGTATAGATTTAAGCGAGCGTATATGAGAAAAAATGATAAGTTTTATTACGCAGAAGCTGTCAGGGCTTGGCTACCAGGGGTTAGTCGATCGCCCGATCGCTCTCTCTTAGGCTTCCCAACTTGGCGAGACGCCACTTTGGTTGCCAGTAACGCAGCAATAGAAGTGCATCGCGTCGCGCTGTTCGTCCGTAGCTACTGACAACTAATCTCCAAACTCACGCACAATTGCCTCACTTATGGATACTACGCCTGATATCAGTGCTGCCGTGCGGCGGCTTTACGATACTTTCCCTTTCCCGCCCGATCCTTTGTCAGATGAACCGCCCCCTGGGTATAACTGGCGCTGGAGTTGGCCTGATGCTTACAATTTTTGCATCGGCCAAAAGCCGCCAAAACTCGATATTCGGATTTTAGACGCTGGCTGCGGCACTGGTTCGAGCACCGATTATCTGATTCACCTCAATCCTGAAGCTTCGGTAACGGCGATCGACCTGAGTGCGGGTGCTTTGAAGGTAGCACAAGAACGCTGTCGGCGATCGGGAGCGCGCGAAGCTGATTTTCGCCACCTCAGCTTGTACGATGCCGCCGAGTTAGAGGGCGAGTTTGATTTGATCAACTGCGTGGGCGTGCTGCACCACTTACCCGATCCGATCCGGGGCATTCAAGCGCTGGCGGCGAAGTTGGCTAGCGGCGGTTTGATGCACATTTTTGTGTATGCTGAGCTCGGACGCTGGGAAATTCAACTCATGCAAAGGGCGATCGCCCTTCTTCAAGGCCCGCAAAAAGGTGACTATCCCGATGGTGTGAAAGTCGGTCGTCAAATCTTTGCTTCTTTACCAGAAAACAACCGTCTTGTCAAGTACGAAAAACAGCGTTGGGCAGGAGAAAATCAGCGGGATGAATGTTTTGCTGATATGTACGTTCACCCGCAGGAAATTGACTACAATATCGAGACTTTGTTCGAGTTAATTGATGCTTCGGGATTGGAATTTATTGGTTTTTCAAATCCGGGATATTGGCAGTTAGAAAGACTTTTGGGTAAAGCGCCGGAATTGATAGAAAGAGCTCAGGGTTTGACGGAACGGGAGCTTTATCGATTAATTGAATTGTTGGATACGGAAATCACTCATTACGAGTTTTTCTTGGGCAAAAAGCCGATTAATAAAATTGATTGGTCGGACGATGAAGCACTTTTGGTGGCAATTCCAGAGTTGAGTGGTTGTATGCACGGTTGGCCGAGTCAACAAGTGTTTGATTGCAACTACCAATTGCTCAATTTGTCAAGTGCTGAATTTGAGTTTTTGCAAGGTTGCGTATCCCCCCAAGCCGGGGCGGGCACGGGGGCACCGCCCCTACAAGGTGGTGGGAAGACTGTTGGGGAGATTTTAGGGAATGTGGAGATGGGATTGGATGAAGTGCGATCGATCTTGTCAAAACAGCTAATTTTGCTAAGACCGAAATTATAGGGCTTTTTCATTATGTGAACGAACCGCGAAGACGCCAAGAGCGCGAAGGAATAACTGCATCTCTTTCTTTCTCTTCCTTGGCGTCCGCGTGCCTCGCGGTTCATTTAATCTTAAATCTTGCACGATTCTCAATTAGCCTTTTATGAACAGGCAAGATGCCTGTTCCACAAGAAAATTTATCTTTTGTGGAACGGGCATCTTGCCCGTTCTTGAGAATGGTGCAACATCTCAGTTTAATCTTACTGCTTTACTGACTTTCGGTAAAATCCCAAATGGATTGACAGAGGCCCCCGTCTGCGGCTACGCTTTGAAGTTAGAGGTTGCTTTGCTTGTAGAGGAAGTAGCCCGCGTCGCCCAAAAATCTAGTTGCACTGCCCAAAGCTGCTGGTAACAGCAATGGACAGCTAACCGCCAAACTGATCACAGCAGTCTGGAGGCTAACGGAGTATCTTAACATCCTCTGTAGCCGCCCTGCTATGTGTTGAAAAGCGGGGCGGCTAGGTTTTTGGGTTTTTCTAGAAAACCCAAAACCAGGAGAACATAATTATGTCACAGGAATTCTTGCCTGACGACAACAAATTTGCACGGCCAAATGACGACTCAGCAGCAGAATCGGAACAGGATGTCGTGTGTGTAACGGTGACAGGTTCGCCCAAGGGTGTCAGGGAAACCATACTCACTTTGTACCGCCTGGGATTTGCCCAAGTCGGCGATTGGAGTCCCCTACAACGTGCAGCTAATCCGAAGCAAGTAATGAGTGTGCTGATTCGCCGTCGGAAGCGCAAAGCGTAGGTGTTTGCTCGTTCCCAGGCTAGAGCCTGGGAACACATTCCATGAGCATCTGCCTCCTGTTTTTATTTTTATCCGTTAGCGAGGCAGAGCCTCTGGATCTCGGTTCCCAGGCTAGAGCCCTACCGTGTACACACAAGTCAAAGTAAACTAGGCTCATGTTTTGAGAGAGGTATAAACCGTGGACAACCCCATACTG
>NZ_JAUBQW010000089.1:0-27403 GCF_036701485.1 Microcoleus sp. Pol11C3
TATTAATTACCTCACTAAAGCTATACCTTTCTTTATGTATCTTAACATAGTTTTGTTTTTTTTCGCCGACCTACTTAGTATCACGATAAATGTAAGGTGCGCCGCAGCGCACTTTACCCAAGATCAGACCGATAAACTTTCGTTAACGAATCCTTTAAAATTGCTATAGCCACGAGCAATTAGGAATTGGCTGTTACTTCGATAATTCGACGTTGAGTTCGTTCACGACACGGCGTTTTAGCGGAAGTGATTTTTCTCTTGGCAGCAAGTCAAATACTTTCCGAAAGGCATCATCTACCTGTTCAAATGGTATTTGTCCTTTCTCGTTAAAAACTACTTTTCCCGATTGATCGAGGATTAAAGTTTGAGGTACGAAACCTTCGTAATAATGGCTCGGTTCTGTGAGTTCTGGTGACGGTTTCGGAGGCAAAGAGTCAATGCTTATGGGCATAAAATCCGCTTCGCGGCCGTAAAATTCCTGAAGTTGAGAGACGACTATCGCATATTGCTTGGAGTCGCTGCTGTCGTCAGTGTAAAATACTAACAATACGGGTTTATTGCGTTTGAAAGAATCTGTGAGCTTGACTTTAGGAGGAACTAGGGAACCGTTGCCGGCGTAGAGGGCATAAATAGTACCGTCATAGCGATCGTCGGTGAGAGTTGCTAAGGCTGGTGGCGTGCCGGTTAGCAGTATCAAGCTAAGTGCGATGGCCACTGTTAAAAGACTGGCTGACAAGATTCGTCGCAGCAAGCCCAGCCCAGAAGCAGCAGTAACAATTGAATTTTTGTTTTCAGAAAATATCATAGGTTGGCAGTTGCTGTAAGGAAAGCGAAATCAAATGCAAAAACTTTCCTAAGTTTATCAGCAAAATGTAGGCAAATGTTGGTGAGTAGGTTAAAGTAGATTCGGCTCGACGATCATAAATTGCTGATAGTGGCGATCGACAGGGCGATTTAACTGACCGAAGATCACCATTTGCGATGGGCTTTTCAGGGGCGGGATGGAAGTGTCCGCGCCACAATAAAATTTATTTGTCGCGGGCTGGGCTTCTAGCTTCTGAGAATGGTGCAAGATGTTAAATTCAACTGATAACTAGAAACTGACAACTGGGAACTAATAACTAATGATAGCTTTGCTTGACGCACTCCTGGCCCAAACGCCCGCTGCTGATGTTTCCGGGCCCGCTCCACTCAATCTGGTGCAGACGATTGTTTTAGGAATTGTACAGGGATTAACAGAGTTTTTGCCCATCAGTAGCAGCGCTCATTTGAAGGTAGTGCCGATCGCCCTTGGATGGGGCGATCCCGGGGTTGCTTATACTGCTGTAATTCAGTTGGGCAGTATTGTCGCAGTGCTTTGGTATTTCTGGAAAGACTTGACAACTATAACTTTGGGTGCTGTAGATGCTGTGGTGCGACGCGACTACGAATCGCAAGAGTTTCGGATCGCCTTGGGAATTGCTTTGGGAACAATACCTGTAGTCTTTTTTGGGCTGCTAATCAAGATATTGGTTCCAGATTTTGACAAGTCGCCGCTAAGAAGTTTAGCCAGCATCGCCATTGCTTCGATCGTCATGTCGCTGCTGTTAGCAATAGCAGAAAAAATTGGTAAGCGCAATCGCACTTATGAAAAGTTAACTGTTCAAGACGGTATTTTGATGGGATTAGCTCAAGCAATGGCATTGATTCCGGGGTGTTCGCGATCGGGTTCTACCCTAACAGCAGGATTGTTTATGGGATTAGAAAGACCTGCCGCCGCGCGGTTTTCTTTTTTATTGGGAATTCCGGCAATTACTCTGGCTGGATTAGTGGAATTGAAGGGTGCTTTGGGAGAAGGAATCGGCGATACTGGAGTTGCAGCTTTGATAGTGGGAACGATTTCGGCATTTGTGTTTTCTTATTTGTCGATCGCGTGGCTGATGAAGTTCCTGCAAACTCAAAATACGTGGGTGTTTGTGTGGTATAGGCTAGCTTTTGGCGTAGCGATTTTGACCGCCCTCGCAGGTGGGGTATTGCGAAATCCGTAGGTTGTTCTAATTACAAGAACAGGGAATATGCCTGTTCCACAAAGAGTAAATTTTATTGTGGGACGGGCCGGAGAACCCGTTCATAAAATGCTTATTAAGAGTTAACAAAATGTTAGCTTTTAACTCAAAGTGAGTGAAGTAATATCAATTCCGGCTGCGCCGGAATGATAAGCGAGGACACGGCAGTGCCGTTTCTTGCGCGCCAGATAGATTGTAGGGACTTAGGCCAAGCCGTGTCCTGATTTCGGGTAATATTAATTCCGATGCAACCGGAATTGATATAAAATGCTCGAAGATAGCGATCGCCAAAATGCACAATTAGCGCTAATTATGCGGGTTCCGGCTGCTAACATTGGTGTAGCCATGTGCTTATTTATTGCTCCCGGAATTGTGGGAACAATAGTATCAGATTTAAAACTGATACTTTGTTCAGAATCCCAGTGCTAATATATGGAAGAGTATCGCAAAAAAAGCGATTATTTCCCGCACGACTGGGTTGACAAAAGAGCGCACTCGTGCTTGCAGAAATAACTAACCTTGTCAGGAGCCCCGTCAAAATTTTGAGTTTCATAAATACATATTTTTGATACATCCTCTCACAGCCAAGCTAAATTCACAACCTAGAACTTATCCTGATTCTAAAGGCGATCGACCTTAGCAAACTATGTCAATACCGAAAAAAGGAACAAGAAAAATAATTGTTGATGGGGAGCCTTTCATCTGGCTAATCCGAAGATAAGCTACTTATACGCAAGAATGCTTCGATGGCGGAAATCTTCATGTTGCTGTCGAACACGCCCAAAAACCGGGCGGGCGTGTTAGTTATCCTCACCGATCGACCTCATCCTCAAGGTGGGAGTCTAGCTAACTGTGAAGTACCAGTAAAACCCTCTGATGTAGCACAATGGATACGGCAAGCAGTGCAACTTGGATGGCAGCCTCAGCTACCTGGAATAACTTTTGAAGTGCAGATTGCAGGAGGACGTGCAGAAAAAATATATTAGAGCGGGGAGTGTCGATCGGCTGTGCTGAAGACAGAAAATTAACACCAAACTCAAACTCAAAATGCTAGTCGTTCCCAGCAGTTAATATTGATGGTAGCACAAAAATATATATCCTACACCAACCACCACGATTCGGCTTTCGCCGACGCTAAGCGATGTCTACCGAAACATTAGTTAACTGGCTCGAATCGAGCACCGAATTAGGCATATTATCCCGCGAGATTTTACAGGCGATCGCGGGTGAAATGGAAATGTCAACTTTCCCCCCGGGATTTCGAATGGTAATCGAAGATACGCCTGTCACTAATCTCTATATTTTAGAACGGGGACAAGCCGATCGCTACCGCCGCAAACAACCCGGTTTAATGTGGGGGAGTAGTTTGTTACCGGGGGCGCTCGTGAATTTATCTGCCCTCCAACGATCGCAACCTGCGGATAGTCGAATTATTGCTCGGACAGAGTGTCAATTTTGGGTAATTAGTGCCTCACGCTGGCGTGGTTTGCTAGAAAGATATCCACGGATCGCCGAAGCCTACGCTCAACGTTTGGCGGCGAAATTAGAGCAGCTAGAAGCAGAAATTGCCTACGAACGAGAACGTCAAAATGCCCTCCGCAGCTATCTAGTACCTAGGGCGAGACGGGGAGTCATTGGCAATAGTCGTTATGCAGTGAAATTGCGCCAACAAATTCGCACGGCATCGAGTGACAGCCGATCGGTATTAATCTCGGGCGAACCTGGTTTAGAAAAGGATAATTTAGCTGCTTTAATTCATTTCGGTTCCCATCGCCGCAACGAGCCAATTATTCAGATTAAAAGTGCTTTACTTCAGAGCAATGGAGCGGAATTATTCGGGCGGTTGGGCGGCAAACCGGGACTGTTGGAATGGTTGGGAGAAGGGACGTTAATTTTAAATGACGTGCAAGAATTACCCGCTCAATTATGCCCCCAAATTCAGCAATTATTAACCGAGGGAACCTATACGCCAGTTGTCAAGGAAGGACAAATACCGCGACCACCGCGTTCTAGTAAGGCCCGGATAATTTTAATCTCAGAAATTGTGCAGCCCAAGCTAGATAAGCTGACACAACACAAGATTAAAGTCCCATCCTTGCGGGTGCGAAAAACAGATTTAGAGGCACAAGTCAATTATTATCTCAATATCATTGGTCGCCAAAAGAAATTAGTCAAGCCCCAAGTTACACCGGAAGCAATTCGCCGCTTACAAGCCTACGATTTTCCAGGTAATTTGCAGGAATTGCAGGGAATGGTCGATCGCGCCTTAGTTCAAGCACAGGGGAGTAAGGTATTAACGGAAGAAGTGTTTTGGGCCCAGGCAGCGAAAAAACAAAAGTTTAGGCTGAATTTATTAAATATTTATCCAAAATTTCGGCAATTTTTACGGAGCGATTGGTATCCCGATCGCGTGAATTATTGGTTTACCACCTGGGTGTTTGCATTGGTGGTAATTATCCTGTTTGTTGCTCCCCAAGATCGACAACATAATTTTGCCCTAAATATCTTTTGGGCGTGGTGGTGGCCGTTAATTTTATTATTATTCCCCATCATCGGGCGATTGTGGTGTGCTTTTTGCCCTTTTATGATTTATGGGGAAATCGTCCAAAAACTATCGCTAAAAGTTTTCCCTCGAACTCTCAATAAATGGCCGCGCCAACAAGCAGAAAAATGGGGCGGTTGGTTTCTCTTTGGACTATTTACGCTGATATTTCTGTGGGAAGAGTTGTGGAATTTAGAAAATACGGCCTATTTATCCAGTTGTTTGTTGTTGCTCATCACCGCCGGAGCGGTAATTTTTTCCCTAATCTTCGAGAGGCGATTTTGGTGTCGTTATTTATGCCCGATCGGGGGAATGAATGGATTATTTGCTAAACTCTCAGTTATCGAACTTCGCGCCCAACAAGGAACCTGCGCGGCGGAATGCAGCACCTACCAATGTTACAAAGGCGGCCCCGGCTTGGGGGAAGGATTAACTACTAATGGGTGTCCGATTTATTCCCATCCCGCCCAATTAACCGATAATAAAGATTGCGTGTTGTGCATGACTTGCTTGAAAGCTTGTCCGCATCGATCGGTTGAATTAAATCTGCGCCCTCCCGGAATCGAATTATGGACGACCCATGTTCCCCACAGTTATGAAGTCGCCCTGTTATTTTTATTACTAAGCGGTATCTATCTCCATCGCTTGCCGGAGATCAATGATTTATTAGGGCTAGGCATCAATTTAGACCAGTTTATCCCTCATTTAGGACTCTCGCTCGCGGTGTTAATTATCCCGCCAATGATTCCCCTAGTAGCTTACGCCGTCATGCAGGCAATTTATCGATTGGGACAAGCAGAAAGCATCCCATTTACAAGCTATAAACCGCTATCATTTGTCTCCCTCGCCTACGGTTATTTACCGCTTGTCTGGGGCGGGAGTTTGGCTCACTATTGGCGATTGGGTTTGCAGGAAGGCGGGCGAGTGATTACCGTAACTTTTGCCACTTTCGGACAAATTAGAGACGATTTACCCAGTTTTATCGGCGATCCAGCGGTGATTAGCTTCTTGCAAGGTTTAACTTTGATTGTATCATTATTAGTCACAATATTTGTGACTCAAAAAATTGCCAAGCGCTCGATTAAATCTTTGATTCCACAGCATTTAGCGAGTTTGTGCCTGATGGTGAGTTTGTGGTATGCGATCGTGGGAAACTAAAATAATCATCATCAAGTTCGTAGTGCGGAATAAAGTCCGCAGTTTTTGGCGGACTTTAGTCCGCACTACAAACCCTCTCGATCGCTGGTAATAGACCGGACATGATATGATATGCCCATGCAAAGCAGTAGGAAATTGAGCAGCAAGCTTTCACCAATCTTGGCAGCAAGCAATGACCGAAGAAACATTACCGCTTTTTCATCTGACTGGGAAGATTTAGAAAGCACAGTTTAATATCATGATTGAGGTTGCTTGAAACTGAGATTTTGCGCCTGTCACATAAACCAGGTTAGGAGCAAAAACTCTGCAACAAAACCTATATTTTTAGTCAAAAATCCGGTGGCTCAATGCTTATTGAAAATGCTGAAATATTTAAGCTGAAACAAACTATGTCAATACCGACAAAAGGAACAAGAAAAATTATAGTTGAGGGGGAGCCTTTCATCTGGCTCATCCGCAGACAACCTACTTATACACAAGAATGCTTTCATGGCGGAAATCTTCATGTTGCTGTCGAACACGCCCAAAAACCGGGCGGGCGTGTTAGTTATCCTCACCGATCGACCTCATCCTCAAAACGGGAGTATAAATCACTCTGAAATACCAGTAAGACCCTCTGATGTAGCACAATGGATACGGCAAGCGGTGCAACTCGGATGGCAGCCTCAGCTACCCGAAATAACTTTTAAGGTGCCGATTGCAGGAGTGTTTATGGAAAAAATATAATGCTGTTTATTGAGTAACCACACAAGTCAATTCTTTTAAAGACAATTCACTCGCCTCGGCGGAATTTAGCGATCGCCAGATTGCCAAATTCCGCCTAGCCAAGTTAAACTGTAAACATTCTCCGCTAGCCACATACTAAACTATGACCGCACATCAGGAATCCATCATCGACCAGTTCACTCGGCAAGCAATTCCATTCTCTAAATTGTACGCTCACACAAATCAAGAGTCTCTGTACCTGCTGAGAGAAATGGCGAGTGTATCTGACAAAGACACAGTTCTAGATGTTGCTTGCGGTTCAGGTATTGTTAGTTGTGCTTTTGCGGAAGTTGCCAGTCACGTTACTGGCATTGATATCACACCAGCGATGCTCGAACAAGCCCAGATTCTGGCGCAACAGAAAAACTTGATTAATCTGTCCTGGCAACAAGGAGATATTGAAACACTACCATTTCCCGATGCTACTTTTTCTCTTGTTCTGAGTCGTTACGCTTTCCATCATTTTTTGCAGCCAGATGTTGTTATATCAGAGATGGTTCGCGTATGTCGTCCAGGTGGTCGAATCCTGATTGCTGATGTTGCTTTGCCACCGGATAAAGTGAATGCTTATGACCGGATTGAGAAGTTGCGCGATCCCTCTCATACTCGCGCCTTGACTCTGGAAGAGTTTCCAAAATTAGTCGCAGATGCCAATCTTCAAAATGTAAAACTGGCTTTTTACAAGGTAGAAATTGGGCTAGAACAACAGTTAGCTGCTTCTTTTCCTAACCCCGGCGATGACCAGAAAATTAGAGAAATTTTTAGAGAGGATATTGGTGTTGACAGTCTCGGAATTGGCGCGCATTTCCAAGGCGAGGAGATTTATTATGCGGTTCCAATCGCTGTCATCGTTGGCGATAAAATAGCCTAAGTTGTATCAACTCAAAACAAGTGTAACAGAGTCCCACTAATAACAAATAACAAATAACAAATAACAAATAACCAATAACTAATAAATATGAGCGATTTATCAACCCGACCAGCCCTAATCAGCAAAGTCATCCCCGATAGCATCGCCGCCGAAATTGGATTTGATGCTGGCGACGCCATCATTGCTGTCAACGGTCAAAAACCCCGCGACTTGATCGACTATCAATTCCTGTGCGCCGATGAATTTCTCGAACTAGAAGTTTTAGATGCCAAAGGCAAAACTCACAAGTTAGAAATAGAAAAAGAGTATGACGAAGACTTGGGAGTGGAATTTGAAACAGCCCTATTCGACGGACTAATTCAGTGCAACAACCGCTGCCCTTTTTGCTTTATCGATCAGCAGCCTCCGGGAAAGCGGGAAACTTTGTATCTCAAAGATGATGACTACCGCCTCAGCTTTCTTTATGGTAGCTATCTCACTCTCACAAATCTGACTCAAAAAGAGTGGGACAGAATCGAACAAATGCGGCTCTCTCCTCTCTATGTTTCGGTGCACGCTACCGAACCGGAAGTACGAATTAGGCTGTTGAAAAATCTGCGGGCTGGGAAGATTTTAGAACAAATCAAATGGTTTCAAGAACGCAGATTGCAAATTCACGCTCAAGTTGTTGTTTGTCCTGGTATTAATGATGGCGAACATTTAGAACGCACTTTGTTAGATTTGGCAAAGTTTCATACCGGAAATATCCCCGCTGTGGCATCGGTGGCGGTGGTGCCGGTGGGTTTGACTCGCTTTCGTCCTGCTGAAGATGAATTAATTGCTGTAACTGCGGAAAAAGCGCGGGAAGTCATCGAGCAAGTGCAGAAAATTCAAGGGTTGTTGAGTAAGGGGAAAGGTAGCGAAAAGGCAAAGAAAAAGAATTCAAAATCGCGGTGCATTTGGCTGGCTGATGAGTGGTTTTTAATCGCTGGTTTGGATTTGCCGTCGGCGGCAGATTACGAAGATTATCCCCAAATTGGTAATGGTGTGGGTTCGATCCGCCAGTTTATTCAGCAGTTTGAAACGGCTTTTGCGAAGCTGCAACCGATGCAAGTCGAGCCGCCGCGCAAGTTAGTTTGGGTAGTGGGAAATGCTGTAGAAAAAGCTTTTGAGCCGATCGTACAACAACTAAACCAGATTCCCGGCTTGTCCGTCAACATGGCAGCACTGTGCAGCCACTACTGGGGACAAACTATCACTGTCACGGGTTTGCTCACCGGGCAAGATTTGCTGGAAGCTTTGCAGGGGCGAGACTTGGGAGATGGCATCCTGCTGCCGTCGGTGATGCTAAAACAGGGGGAACCGCGTTTTCTCGACGACATGACCCTCGAACAGCTCGCCAGCTCCCTGAAAACCCGGATTCTGCCGGTGAGCGGAGTAGAGGAACTAATCTCGGCGGCGATCGGTCTGGCAACTGCTGAAGTTAAATTCTAAATTTTGAATCGAACATTCAAAAGTTAAGATGAGTATGGTAATTGTGACTTGTAACCGTCGAGTTCAGGCTACAGACTAGAAAATTGAGACCTCAATCTTGCTCTAAAATTGTCTCTAGGATTGCAGAGTAATTAAAAAATTATGCGTGTTTTTCGTCAAATCATCGTAGTCGGAGTGGGCGCTGCAATTACTTTCAGCAACGCCGCACAGAGTGCTTCAGCACAGCCTCCGGCTCAATCTCAGGACAGTTTAGCCCTTAGCAATCAGCTCGAATTAGGGCAGAAAGTTCGATCGACCTCGAACACAGTGGCAGAATCAGCATCAGATCCCGAACAGTCGATCGCCCTTAACCCGCCAACCTCCGAGTCTCAGCAGCAAGGGGGAGCAAATATCGCATCTACTCCCGCAACCGGGCCCGAGCAAGCATCAAAGCCTCAACAGGCTGCTCCGGCTTCCCCATCAACTCTGTCTCAGGGCGGTTCGACACCTCTAAGAGGTTTGGAACCGAAAGACGCTCAGCAGCCTTCCCCCAGCCCTCTCAACAATGTTCCTGTGCGGAGTTCCCCGGTACCCATTCTCCGGGGCACTCCGAACGAAAGTTTCCCCCCTGTGCCTCCGAGGGGCATTTTAGACACCAAGCCTCCGGCTTCCCTGGAACCCAACCCGAATCCGCTGCAGTTTCCGACAAAGCCGGAGGATGTCAGGATCGAGCAAACTGAGGCAATTACCTTGCAGCAGGCGATCGACCTCGCCCGCCGCAACAGCCAAACTTTGCAAATCGCCCAGCAGCAAATCAAACAAAGTCAATCGGCCGTGCGCGAACAGCAAGCTGCTTTATTTCCAGACCTCACTTTTCAAATGGGCGCGAGCCGCTCTGTGAGCGCCGGCGGACAGATTGGGGTGCAGTCTCAGATCCGCCGCCTTGACGCTTTGGCCGCCAAAAACAAACTGCCGGCCAACACTGCCACCCCTCAAAATTTCGGCAGCACGGCTCTCAACAATACTTTGCAGTTGAGCTACGACCTCGACATTTTCGGTCGCCGGAACGCTAACATCCGCGCGGCTCGGGAACAGTTGCGCTTTCGGGAACTGGATCTGGAACGCCAAGCCGAGCAACTCCGCTTCGACACTGCTGAGGCTTACTACAACCTGCAAAACTCAGACGGACAAGTTGCCATCCGCCAAGCTTCGGTGAGAAATGCCCAGCAAAGTTTGCGGGATGCCGAAGCCCTGGAACGTGCAGGGGTGGGAACCCGGTTTGCTGTGTTGCAGGCTCAGGCAAATTTGGCTAACGAACAGCAACAACTGTCAGTTGCTCGTCGCGATCAGCGAGTTGCCCAGCGGCGGCTGGCTGAGATTTTGAATATCAGCCAGTCGGCGAACTTAACAGCGGCTGACCCGGTAGAGCAAGCGGGTTCTTGGAGGCTGTCTTTGGAAGAGAGTATCGTGCAGGCTTTTAAGAATCGCCCCGAGTTGGAACAGCAGTTGGTGCAGAGGGATATTAGCAAGCAGCAGAGGCGATCGATTCAGGCGGGGGGGCTACCTCAAGTGAATGTCACGGGTTCCTACAACTTCTTGGGGCAAACTTCTGACAACCCAGACCCGTTTTCAACTCGCGGCTGGGCGAGCGGCTATGCGCTGCAAGCGAATCTGACTTGGAATATTTTCAACGGGGGCGCGACGAGGGCGAGGGTGAAACAGCGGGATGCGGATATTGCGATCGCCGAAAGTCGATTTGACCAACTCCGCAACCAAGTGCGCCGGGAAGTGGAACAAGCTTATTTTGGCTTAGAGTCGAGTTTTGAGAATATCGAAACTTCTGAGGCGGGGGTTTTGCAGTCGAGAGAAGCTCTGCGTCTGGCGAGACTGCGGTTTCAAGCTGGCGTGGGTACTCAGACGGATGTGATTCAGGCGGAAACTGATTTGACTAGGGCTGAGAGAAACCGATTGTCGGCAATTGTCACTTACAACCTGGGGCTTTCGTCTCTTGAGCGCGCTGTGAGCAATCTTCCCACGAATAACCTCTCGGATGCTCCTTGAGATTGAGTTGGGGCGAGCTTTAATTACCAGATCAATTGGACATCCTGTATTAAATGTCTGACACATTCGTTAATATTTTGTAATAGAGTTCCATGTCAACTGCGTTAGGGAATCGGCAATGGCCAATATCAAGTTTGTGAAGGAAGATCGGGAAGTCATCGCAGCAGACGGAGCCAATTTGAGGCTCAAAGCTCTAGAAAACCGCATCGACTTGTACACGTTTTCGGGAAAGATGATGAATTGCGGGGGCATCGGTCAATGTGGCACCTGCATTGTGGAAATTGTCGAGGGCGGTGAAAATCTGTCGCCCCGCACTGACTTTGAGAACCGCAAGCTCAAGAAAAAGCCCGAAAACTATCGGTTGGCTTGCCAAGCTATGGTCAATGGCCAGGTGAGCGTGAAGACTAAGCCCTAACTGCCAGTGGGCATGGGGCATGGGGCCGAAGAGCATTGGGCAAAAGGAAATAAAAATTATTGGATTCTGAATTTTGATTTTTTACCTATTCAACTGTCTAGTGCTGCCTTCTGCTACATTCGAGTTTGCCTTCTACCTTTGAGTGATATCCTAGTTGTGTGTATTTTCACATTTTTAGATAGAGGCGGGGATCTTCATGGAAGTTAATCAGCTAGGGTTTGTGGCAACCATTCTGTTTGTATTGGTTCCCAGCGTTTTTCTAATCATTTTGTACATTCAAACGGCTAGCCGTCAAGGCAGAAAAGATTAGTAATTTCTGCTATTTTTGTCTAGCTTTGTGCATTGCAAAAAAAGCGCCCACAGTTTTTTGCTGAGGCGCTTTTTTGTTGAATCTCGATCGTGCGGATTTTGGATTTATTGGTGGGAAAAATCCAAAATCCAAAATCTCAAATCCAAAATTGTTGGAGTTTAGCCGATCGTCCGGGCTAACAATACGGGGCAATTGGCATAGACTCGCACGTAGTCTGATAGGGAATTTCCCAGGAGTCGATCGAGATCCACAAAGTTTTTGGCAACGTTCGGCCGCCGATCGGGGGAACCGATTACCAACAAGTCGGCATTCACGTCGTCTGCAATCTTACAAATTGCTTCCCCTGGCTTGCCTGTGGCACTCACGCAGCGGTAGCTAACTCCCATTTGTTTCGCGAGTGCTACTGCGGGGGCTAATACAGGGTCTTTTTCAGCATTTGCTGTTAAATCTTCGGTGGATTTTCCCGTCAAATCTTTGGTGACGTGTACTAGAATTATCTGTCCCCCGCTGACTTCTTTGACAAAAGATAGGGCTAGTTCTAAGGATTGTTTGGCGGATTCGGATTTATCGACGGCCACCATGACGCGCTTGATTCTTTTGACGTAGATGTCGTCTTTTACTAACAGCATCGGTCTGGATGTTAGCTGGAAAACGTACTGGCTGACTGAGTTTTCCAAAATCGATTGCAGCCGTCCGAGTCCCCGGGAACCCATAATTACTAAGTCGGATTGTTCTTCTTCTGCGACTTGGCAAACTGTTGTTTTGGGATCTCCCTGTTTGAGTCGAGGATTAACTCTGCTGGGATCTATTTTTAAAGACTGGACTGCTTGTGCTAAAATCTTGCCTCCTTCTTCCAACTTCTCGGCCATGCCATCGGATGTTACTTGGGGCGGCACGACGTGCAAGACGGTGACAGAGGTCTTTTGCAAGGAAGGGATGTCCATCAACATATTAAACATCTCTTCGCACAAGCCGCGACCGGCTACGGCTACTAAAATTTTTTCTATCATGGTTTTGGCGGTAAAAACAGTTGAGTTTTCTTGTGCGACGTTAAACTAGGGCGTTGGTACTCTAGTTGCTTAATGTCAAGCATAAGCCTGAAGTTTGTCTTATGATTTGTAGAAATGTAGCGTTTTGGAACGATTTGTAAAGTGTTAGAGAACGATCGAACTCAACCAGAACTCGCACCGGCTGGTGCTATTCAAAATAGGCCCGGGATGGACTCTGAGGGCTGGTTTGAATATTTGGTGCGAGTGTACCCTCACCATACTGACTACAGCGGTGCGGTTTGGCACGGTACTTATCTGGCTTGGATGGAGGAGGCTAGGGTGGAAAGTTTGCGCTCTCTTGGCATTCAGTATGCAGACTGGGTGGCGCAAGGTTTGGAATTGCCAGTGGTGGAACTTTCGCTGCGCTACCACCGGGCTGTACAAATGGGTCAATCTGTGGCAGTCAGAACGCGGATCGCTGCTACCGAGGGTGTGCGCCTGCTTTGGGATTACGAAATTCGATCGGCTGAGACTCAGGAGTTATATGTGACAGCACAGGTAACTTTGGTTGGTGTCGATCGTGACAAGAACAAGATTATCCGGCAATTGCCGCCGGCGCTAAAGGAGGCTTTGACAAGGCTTTCTGTGAAACCTTCAACCTAAGCTGCTGTTAACTATAAAAAATAGTTGGTGCAGCCCTAGTAAGTAGAGTGCGTGACTTTTGCACTTTATTCGTCGCCCAAATTTTCTTTCGTCACGCACCCTACACAACTGCATTCTTCCTTCAGTGGAACTTTTAATAATGTCAAAAAAACTGGAATTGCCAGAGGAAAATATTGAACTTCAGCTCAATGTTTTGGAAAAAATCGAGTTAAACTCTGCCTTGACAACTGAAGACAAAACTCTGGTTTCGGGAAAGCCAGACAGTTTAAAAAATGGTGAATTAGCTGACAGTCAAGGTAAAATTTGGGCGATCGTTTCACTGTCGGCGGCGCTGCTAGCGGTGTCGCTGGCTGCGATTTTTATTAGGTTGAGCGAACGGGAAATCAGCCCGAATGCTACTGTTTTTAACCGTTTGTGGATAGCAACTGTAGTATTTGGAGTGTGGAATGGTGCGGGTGCTGCGCGCCGCCGAATGTCTGGGGCGGAAGTTGAAGGGCGATCGAGCTACACTCTGCAGGATGTGATGCTGTTAACAGCCGTAGGCGTGGTTTCTTCTGCTTCTGTGGGTTTCTGGGCTTGGTCACTGAGTCAGACGAATGTCGCTAATTCTACTGTACTGCGAAACTTAACTCCTTTATTTACTACTTTGGGGGGATGGCTGCTGTTGGGGCGGCGCTTTGACAACAGGTTTTTGGTGGGACTGGCGGTGGCTTTGTCCGGCGCAATTGCGATCGGCATGGACGATTTGCAAACGGCGGGAGACACTCTTGTCGGCGACATTGCTGCTCTTTTATCGGCGATGTTTTATGCAGGAAATCTGCTAATTTCAGAACATTTGCGAACGAAGTTTCCGGCAACAACTATATTGATGTGGCGCTGTTTTATTGGCAGTATCTTGGTTTTGCCACTGGTTCTGCTTGCGGGCGATCGAGTTTTCCCTTATTCTTGGCAGGGATGGCTGACTGTAATTGCTTTGGCGGTGATTTGCCAAGCTTTCGGTCAGGGACTGCTTATCCACAGTCTAGGTCGTTTGTCCTCGGAATTTGTAGCTTTTTTCCTGCTGCTAGAACCCGTAATTACGGCTATTATGGCTTGGGTGCTGTTTTCGGAAAGTTTGAGCTTGTTTAATTGGTTTGCTTTTTCTGTGGTTTTGGCTGGAATATATTTGGGAAAATCTAGCGGTTCGGTCGCTAAACAATGAAACAAAAAGGAAAAATACTTAAATGATTCCCAGATCAATTAGCCTGAATCGCTGGCATTATGACTTTAATTTGCTGCCTCAATATTTGGCGGTGCTGTTTGCGAAATTGCGGATTGCTGTGGTGTTCGGCGGCGACTGTGATCGCCCCGGCTCAGTGATTTACAAAACTCACAATCCCCGCTCTTGGAAGAGTTACGAAGTAGTCGCACGCGAGATTGCTAAAGCCTTAGCAGAAATTGGCTTTCAGCAAGTCTTTCTCATGCCTGATGACATGAATTTGCCGGAACTACTCAAACAAAAAAATATCCATTTAGTGTGGCTGAATACTGGCGGAGTTCAGGGATACAATCCTGTTTGTCACACTCCCGCATTGTTGGAAATGTTGGGAATGCCTTATGTCGGTCACAATCCTTTAAATAGTTCAACTTTAGATAACAAACACGCTTTTAAACGGGAACTGCAATCAGTCGGAATTAAAACCGCTCCGTTTATGACTTGGCATCCTTCTCAAGGAATTTTGGAGCCGCCTAATTTGCATCAGCGTTTTGCCATGGCTTTTGGTGACTATCAAGGGCCGTTTGTGGTTAAACCAGTATCCGGCCGCGCTTCGCTGCACGTTCATTTTGTAGACAAGATTGAGGGTTTGTCTCAGGCGGTTTTGGAAGTTCACCGAGCCACTCACAATACTGCTTTAATTGAAAAGTATTTGCCGGGACGAGAATTTTGTGTAGCGGTTTGTGGGTATGTTAAATATGTTAAAGGCGGTTTTTCTAAAGATACAAAACCTTTTGCTTTTTCGACTGTGGAGCGGGTGCTGGCTCCTGACGAACTTATCTTTACTTCTATGGATAAAAAAGCGATTACGGCCGATCGAGGACGGTTAATGGGCGGTGAGGAACCTGAACTCAAACAAGAGTTAATTGAGCTAGCTAGAAAAATTTATTGGGAGTTTAGTTTGAACAGCTTGGTGCGGATCGATGTCCGAAGTGATGCTGATGGCTCACTTTATGTTTTGGAAGCAAATCCCAAACCGGATCTGAAACATCCAGGGGAAAATGTGACGAGTTTGGTAGCTTTAGGTTTGGCGGAATACGGGATGAGTTATAACGATTTAATTTTTAGTTTATTGGCGGATAGGTTGGATTATTTGTTGACTCAGCATATCGCAATTATTCCTCATATTGTGGATTTGCTTCATTAATTGGACTTGCAGGGTGCGCTGCACCTTACCTGTAACCAGAAGGAATTTGTAAAGAAATATAAATTGTTGAGCCAAGTGAACACAGGCTGGCAAGTTGTGATAGTTTTGAGTAATATCAATTCCGGTTGCACTCCGAATGAGTGTTGACTGTTGACTGTTGACTAGGAGGCCCAAAACTGAATGGTTGAGTGTTAACTGTTGACGGATTTTTATTATGCCGATGCAACCGGAAACGATATAAGATAGCGATTTGTAGATGTCCATTTTTTTGTCAGGCTCAAAATAACTCAATTGATATTAATTAGATAAAACAAATGCAAGCATTACTTTTCTTAATAGGATTTGGAGGCGGGACCTTAGTCTGCTGGCTAATTTTGAATAAGCGAAATTCACGCAATTTGGTGCGGATGCAGGGTTCGCAGGAGGCTATATCGAATTTGGCTGCTCAGTTGGATGCCAGAACTTCGGAATTGCGGCAAAAGGTGCAGAATGAAAATCAGCTAAATTCTGAAGTGTCTCAGTTGCAAAGTCGGTTAGAAACTGTGACTCGCGAGCAAGAATTGTTAAAAAATCAAGTGTCGGAAATGGAAGAATTTTTGGCAGGAATTGCCCAGGATCGATCGCAAATTGATGCTCTGATTGCTGATTTACAGTTTCAGCTAGAAAATGCTCAACAAGCAGAGTCCCAATTAGCCGAAGTGGCAGAACTTAAACATCAGTTAGAAGTTGCGGAGCAAGAGCGATCGCAACTTAACGCTCAATTGCTGGAAATGCAAGCAGAGTTAGAGGCGGTTGATGCAGAACGTTCTCAATTTCACGCTCTGCTGTCGGAATTTGAGAGTCAGTTGGAAACGGCTAGCCAAAGCCGATTGCAGGTACAGTACCAGTTGTCGGAAATTCAAATTAAGTTCGATCGCTCGATTGAAGAGCGGCAGCAACTTCAGTCTCAACTGTCGGGTTTGCAAGCTCAACTGCAATTAGTCGAAGCAGAGCGATCGCAATTTACTTCGGAATTGTCCGAGGTACAAGCTCAATTGGAGAGTGCAGAGCAAGAACGCGAAATACTCAACTCTCAATTGCAAACTGCTCGCCAACAAGCAAAGCAACCTCCATTTGAATTATTAGAACTGCAAACACAGTTAGAAGCTGCTAATCTGGATAAAATGCAGTTAAACTCTCAAGTTCATGAACTACAACTTCAATCCGAAATGGTTGTTGTAGAGCGAGAAAGACTGCGGTCTGAGTTGTCAGAATTGGAGTCTCAGATACATCGCAAAGAGGGAGATAGCTCGCAACTCCAGTCTCAGTTATCAGAACTGCAAGCTCAATTAAAAACTGCTAACACAGAAAGATCGCACCTTTATTCTCAACTGTCGGAATTGCAAAGTCAAATCGAGAGAGCCAACCAGAGCGAAACTCAACTTCAATCTCAAGTATCCGACTTAGAAGCTCAGCTAGATAGTGTGCGTCAAACTCGCTCTCAATTAGAAGTTCAGCTAGAAACTGCTAACACAGAACGCTCGCAACTTTCTTCTCAACTCTCGGAAACTAAAAGTCAAATCGAGACAGCCAACCAGAATCAAAATCAACTTCAATCTCAAATATCCGAGTTAGAACAACAGTTAGAAAGTGTGCGTCAAAGTCGCTCGGAATTGGAATCTCAGCTTGCTTTTCAACTCTCGCAATTGCAAAGTCAAACCGAGACAGAAAACCAGAATCAAAATCACCTTCAATCTCAAATCTCCGACTTAGAACAACAGTTAGAAAGTCTGCGTCAAAGTCGCTCTGAATTGGAATCTCAGCTTGCTTCTCAAATCTCGGAATCCCAAAGTCAAATCGAGACAGCTAATCAGAATCAAGCTCAACTTCAATCTCAAGTATCGGACTTAGAAAATCAGCTAAGTAGCCTGCGTCAAACTCGCTCTGAATTAGAAGTTCAGCTAGAAACAGCTAACACCGAATGCTCGCAATTTTATTCTCAACTCTCGGAATACCTAGCTCAAATCGAGACAGCAAATCAGAATCAAAATCAACTTCAATCTCAAATATCCGAGTTAGAACAACAGTTAGAAAGTGTCCGTCAAAGTCGCTCTGAATTGGAATCTCAACTCACTGCTCAAATCTCCCAATTGAAAAGTCAAACCGAGACAGCCAATCAGAATCAATCTCAACTTCAATCTCAAATCTCCGAGTTAGAAAATAACCTAAATAGTGTGCATAAAACTCGCTCAGAATTAGAATCTCAGCTCACTTCTCAAATCTCCCAATTGCAAAGTCAAATCGAGACAGCCAATCAGAATCAAACTCAAATTCACTCTCAAGTATCCGACTTAGAAAGTCAGTTAGAAAGTGTGCGTCAAAGTCGCTCTGAATTGGCATCTCAGCTAGCAACTGCTAACACAGAACGATCGCACCTTTATTCTCAAATCTCCCAATTCCAAAGTCAAATCGAGACAGCCCATCACAATCAAACTCAACTTCAATCTCAAGTATCCGAGTTAGAACATCAGCTAGAGACAGTTTATCAAGAACGCTTGCTGCTAACATCGCAACTTTCCGCAGCGGGCGATCGACAATCTGAGCATTTTGACTCGGAATCAGGGCAAATTAAAGCATCTACTTCAGATACCAAGGTTTTGAACACTAAAAAATTTGTTGTTTCTCAGCAGGGTCAAGGCGATTATACTACTATTAGCGAAGCGCTGAAAAATGCACCACCGGGCACGCGCATTGAGGTGCATCCAGGCGTTTATCGCGAAAATCTAATTCTCGACAAATCGGTAGAAATTATCGGCAGCGGAGAGGTTGATCGCATTGTGGTTGAAAGTATCAACTCAAACTGCATTAAAATGGCAACTGACAGTGCTTTAGTGCGCGGTTTAACCCTGAGCGCTACTGGGAAATATTACGCTGTAGATATTCGCAAAGGCGAGTTAATCGTAGAAGACAGCGATATCACTTCTGCGGACTATTCTGTGGTGGGAATTTGTGGCCCTGATGCAAATTCTATCCTCCGCCGCAGTCAAATTCATGATGGGGTATGGAACGGAATTTTTATATCGGATAATGGGAAAGCAACGGTGGAAGATTGCAATATTTTTGACAACGGCAGTTTGGGAATAGGTGTCGGATTGGGAGGAAAATTGATCGTGCGCCGGTGTCGGATTAATGGTAATGAAGGTGAGGCGATCGCCGTTTACAGAGATGCCATTGCTACCGTAGAAGATTGCGATTTAACGGGCAATGCTGGGGGTGCTTGGCGCATTGCAGATAACGGATACTTGAAAAGCAAAGGCAATCAAGAATAGAAGAAGGAAGAAGGAAGGGGGAATAAGGAAGAGAAAAGAGCGAAGAGAATTCCCAATCCCCGATTGCCAATACCCAATTACCAATTACCAATTCTAAATGCCTAACAATAGAGCAGGATTGTGTTTCATCATTAAATCAATTTCGTGCGGAGAAATACCTTCATCTATCAATTTTTCCACAAATAATTTGTAACCTTCCGCAGGTAAAGGATCGGGTTTTCTTCCCAAATCTGTGCTGAGAACAAAATGCTCGGCTCCGATTAGTTTAATCGCTGCTGCCATCTTCTTAATTGAAACTTTATGCCAGTTTTTGTGTGCCTCATCAGCGGCCTTTTCTCCCATCAAATCGTTCACAAATGCGAGTTCTAAGAAAGCTCCGGCTGCGGCGGCTGTTTGCATATTTTCTAGGGATAAGCCGGGTACATCCGCCATTGCGTGAGTAATCAGGATGTTCTTAATCTTGAGCCGGTTGGCTTCACCGACAACTGCCATCACTTCTTCTGAGGAAATATGACCAGTTTCCAATATCAAATTATCTTTGGCTACCATCTTCAACACTGCTGCTGTTTCCGGTAAAACCTTGCCATTTTCCGCAACTTTAATCCCAATTCCCGGCTTGTGAAAAACCTGCAAGTGATGCTCAGCATCAACCGTTGGTAGCCACACTACTTTACCGTATTTGCCGCCAATGCGGTGCATTGCGTCCACAGCGTCGGGATTAATTCCGCCTACCGAATGATTGAGAACAATTCCTCCGAAAACTTCGATTTGTGGTACTATTTTATTAACCAAAACAGCCCGCGCTGCTGTGCTGGCATAATGATTTTTCAATACAACAGCTTTCATGTGCGATCGCGCCGCTGACTTAGCTACCTCAAAATCATCCAACCTGCGAGGAATGACATCAGGAGAAGAATGAATGTGAAAGTCGATCGCACCTTCGATCGTACTCTTTGGCAAATTGACCATCTGCGAATCTCCGACAGCATAAACTGGCAGACAAAACCAATAGCAAACCATCCAAACTAACGTTAAAAAAACAGCTTGCATTCCTCCCCTCTGCGTTCTCTGCGCCCTCTGCGGTTTATTCCCTCTTAATCCTCTCAAATAAAAGATTTAACCGCATTTGCTAAAGCTTCTGCATTCTCTTCGTGCATTCCCAATGAACCAGGAATAACTCGCGATTCAACACCCGGTAATTCCGTTAATGCTTCCATTTCAGCCTTGGATTTGGGCGGCGCATTCTCAGCAATTACAACCATCACCGGCACTGCTAATTCTTGAAATTTATCTGTAAATTCCGATCGCACTTTTGCCGGATCTAAACCACCAGTCACAAAGGCAGCAGAACCGTAGCGAGCACCGGGTTTTTGGGTCACTTGCCATTTGCTTTCGATGAAATCGGGCGTGACTTTAGCTGCATCGGCGTAGACGTGGCGGCGGTACATAAAACTTAGGAAAGATGGCGCAGTGTTTAGTTTGTAGAGGAATTGTCCCAGTAAGGGCGATCGTACTAATTCTCTCACGACTCCATGCCACCCGCTTTGCTGTTTGCTCATCGTCGGCAAAGGCGCGCGCCAAGTCGGTGCAGCTAACACAATCTTTGACCAAACATTGGGCTTTGATTGCGCTAATTGCATCGCATAACCCGCAGCGTGACCTGCCGCAACTACCCCAACCGGACTATTAAAAATTGACTCAACAAAATCCTTAAGAAATTGATGGTATAATTGCGGCTGATAGTCGGTTCGCGGGCGCTCCGATTCGCCAAAACCAGGCCAATCTAAGCTCACAACTTGAAATTGAGGAGCTAATAATTCTGCTAAAGGACGCATTTCTTCTCGCGTGGAAACCGTACTGAAAGTAGGCAGTAGCAATACAGGATTTCCCTGTCCTCTGGTTTCGTAAATAACTTTGATTTGCGTTTCTTTCCAATTCCAAATATATTCTTGAACTGCGACGAGAGAGTTGCCAGAACCTGATTTTGTTAAATTTGTAGTTTGAGTCATGACTTTTTATCCTGTTAATTTGCTTCGGCGCGATCGCTCAATTCGCAAGCAAGTGCCTTGTTTCTCATCATTTGAAAGATGTTGTAAAATCCGTTAGCGCGGGAAGGTGTCAGACTCACATTCAATCCCGTGTCTTGAATAAAATCTGGGGTAATGGTGACAATTTCAGCAGGCGTTAATCCGCTCAAACCTTCCACCAGCAAGCCAACTAATCCTTTGACTAACTGAGCGTCTGAATCGCCTTGATACAAAACTTTTCCGTCTGCCAAATTTGCAGTAATATAAACTTGTGACGTACAGCCAGAAACTTTGTTTTCCGGCAGTTTGTCGCTTTCGGGAAATGCTGGGAGTCTTTTGGCATACCACAGCAGTTGTTCGTAGCGCTGTTTCGGATCGGAATGTCGCTGAAAGCGCTGAACGATTTTAGCTAGGGCTGCAGGTAGCGCGGTATTTGTGGACATGATTTCCAGTAGCGGTTTACTTCGCTAATATTATACATTCCATTTTACCTGCTGGTATCGATTTGCAACATCGGCGTTGATCTGCATTCATCTGCTGTTACAAACCAAAAGCTACAACTTTTGGCAGTCTCATCCTTGTAGCTGTGAATAACCTTCGCCATTACAAACTGCCAAATTATAAACTCAGGAAATCTCAAAATAAACAACTGTTGAGCTGTGATCTAATTCGATAGTATGCCTTTTGCCCGAAAGACATCGAAGGGCATTTTATCGGTGAGAAATTATTGAAATTTGTGGACATCAAAAGGTCGATCGCTCTGAAATGCTCGATCGCCACTGTGAATAGGTGATTGTAAATGACAAGTGCGATCGTCCCGCAACTATCAAATTTCGCAACGATCGCGATTTGACCAAAATTCAAACGTTAGATCGAGCACTATGGGGCGATCGCCCTTACACGGGTAAAAGTGGCACACCGCGCAACTGGCGCAGGGAATTGATGCAAACCGGGCAGTCGCAGCCAAACATCGCCACGGCGGCATCGCTTTCTTCTTCCGAAAAGTCCAGCATCGCCACCGGCTGGCCATCCGGCGACTGCCAAGCGATCGTCGGTTTAGAATTTGAAGCAGCGGTTTTGGCGGAGAGGCGCACGCAACTCAGACGCTGAGTGTGGGGCGATCGCACGCAGCGGGGCGCATCACCCGATTGGCTTGGTGTTTCGCCAATTTGAGCGGGATTTGCGATCGCGCTCAAAGACATCACAGATCCAAACAGCGTCGGACTTACAAGTAAAGTGAGGAGCAATCTATTCATTTGTCGTCCTTAAGAACTTCAACGTATACAGTAGCCGATTATCTGTTGAAATTCAACAAGGTTTTCGTCCGATATCAGTTTGATTTGGGGTTATTAAGGCTTAAAAGCCGAATATTTGCGGCCCAAATATCGAATATTTTTCCGGGTATTAGCAACCAGCATTTTCTGATAAGTATCACTTTGGCTCCCCGGTTTAAGATTTGTTGCAATTTGAGTAAGTTTAGCTTGCCAGTGATAACAAACTAATCCAAGGCGGGTAAACTGATTTCAGCAAGGGCCACTCGAAGCAGCGAACAAGTTTACCTCAAAAACCAGGTGGGGAGTGATGAGTACAGTTTTAGTGGTGGAAGATTCCCGCAGCCAGCGGGAGTGCATTTCACATCAGTTGAGATGCAGCGGATTGAATGTAATTCAGGCATCTGACGGTGTGGAAGCGCTGGCTAAAGTTGAGAAAAATTGCCCTGATTTAGTATTATTAGATGTCATAATGCCCCGTCTGGACGGTTACGGGGTTTGTCGTTTAATTAAAGCTAATCCCGAAACTCGGAACATACCCGTGGTATTTTTAACAGGCAAGGGACAGCAGTTAGCTTTATTTTCGAGGTTCCAGGGCGATCGCGCCGAGGCTTATGTTAGCAAACCTTGGCAGCCGAGGGAACTTTTGGCAACGATCAAAAAAGTTTTGCTCAATGCCAATATTAAGTTCGATCGAGCTTCAGCCGACGCTTGGACAGAATACGGAATTTTAAACTTAAGTACAGTTGAATTGTATCAAAGCCACGCCGATGCTTGGACAAAATACAGTTCCCAAATTATTAAATTGTACGATTCCAGCTTAGCAGCTTTCGAGCAAGCTTTGGCAATTGAACCGAGTCACTCGAATGCAAACAAGTATAGAAACCGAGTCCAGAAAATCCGGGCAATTTTGATGAAAAAATTAGAGCAAACTCAACCTTGCAAAGTCTGCAATTATTATTACGGTAAGGATGGCATCACTTGTGCAGTGCATCCGTCTGGCCGCCCTCAAGAACTGTGTCGCGATTGGGAATTTAATTAAACTAAAATGAAAACAAATAACCGCACTTACTTGGAAAAGTTGCTGCAAGAAAGAAACGAACATCCCGAAAGAATGGCTGAAATTGATGCGAAAATAAATGAAACTTTTCGCCAAAATTACGCAATTTTAGTAATGGATATGTCGGGATTTTCTCGCACGACAGTCCGCTACGGAATTATTCATTTTTTGGCAATGATTCACCGGATGCACGGAATTGTCAAACCGATAATTTCAGAATGCAGGGGCACTGTAGTTAAGGAGGAAGCAGACAATATTTTTGCAGTTTTTCCCGATGTAAAATCGGCGGTGGAAGCTGCGATCGACTCTTTGAAACAAACGGCGGCTGTCAACACGACACTACCGCCGGATATGGATATTTACCTCTGCATTGGTATTGGCTGTGGTGATGTTTTGATGCTGGAAGGAGAGGATATGTACGGATCGGAATTTAATCTGGCATCCAAGCTGGGAGAGGATTTGGCGGAACGAGGAGAGATTTTGCTCACCTCAGCAGCCTTTGAAAAGTTGGAAGGTGACAAGGAAGACTGGGAAAAAGTGGAACTTTCGGTTTCAGGTTTGGAGTTGGTGGCGTACAAGCGGCTGTAATCGGCTGAATTTCTGTTGTATTCTCGTTTTTTGCCCTGCTGGAAAATGAGAACATGACTTGCCCCAGCCTTCACTAGAAACCCGGTTTCTTCGCAGATATCGGGCGACTCAGCCATTTTGGTAGAAACCAGGTTGATGAGGCTATATTCTTAGAGAATATTGAATTAAAATAAAATTTACAATCAGATGATTGAGGAACACAAAACTTGGCAATCTATTAATTTATCCGCGATTGAACAGCGGCTGGCTTGGCTGCAGCAACAGCCAGACAAAGTTATTTTTTGCAAAGAGTCTGGTGTTCACTATGTTGCAGTCACAAAAGAGCGATCGCACATTAAGCTATCTTTAGTAGAAAAAGTAAATCGGCAAACAGATTTACTGCAATCTGTTTTGGATTTCAACACTCCTTTACATCTAGTGTCTGAATATACTCAGGCAATGATGTTGGGTTTAGTGTGGCAAAGCCAACCTCAAAGAATCTACATAGCTGGATTTGGCGGGGGCAGAATTCCCTTAGTTTTGCATCACTATTTGCCGGAAACTGTTATAGAATGTGCGGATGTAGACCCGATCGCGATTGAAGCAGCTACACAGTGTTTTGGGATAAAATTGGACGCTCGGCTGACGGTAGCAATTCAAGACGGGAGAGAGTATCTGGAACAGCAAAATCCCGATATGCAGTACGATATCATCATGACCGACGTATTTTTTGGCAACGGCTACTTTCCGCACAGGCTGGCCACGAAAGAATTTTATCAACTCTGCGAAAAATGCTTGTCAACTGCAGGAGTTGTGCTGGTAAATCTGCTGCAAAGAGATGAGTTTTATGCGGAAAAAATTAAGACTTTTCAAAGCGTGTTTTCTCAGGTGTGCGTGTGTCCGTGGAAGGACATTAACAGCGTTTTGATTGGTACTAACAGCGCTATTTTAGAGAAAGACGAGATTGTTGCTAGGGCAAAATATTTGCAAGATGGCTATCAATTTTCATTTCCATTAACAGACAGAGCACAGGAAGTAAAATTAGGTAGAGAATTGGCGGAGGCTGTACCTACTTTAGACAAAGCTCAAATTTTTCATGACGATTCGCCGCCCGCTGGTTATTTTGATTGCTGGTTATTCTGATATCTATAATAAGTCCGGGTTTACTCTTTGTGGAACAGGCATCTTGCCTGTTCCGAAGTCCGAGCAGAGGGGGACTAAGAGAAAAGGGGGTACTAAAGCCGGATTTAATATGATGTGATTTTGTCCCGAATTTTCAGCATCGATCGCGTATCTAGAAAAAATCTATAATAAATCCATATTCTAAAATCTATAATCAAATGGCGACACCAGTTGATTTTCCTAAATATCTGCAATCCCTGGTTGAGTCTTATAAAAAACAACAGCATCTCTACACGCTGACGGATTTACAGGTGGAGGTGCGGGTGGAAAAGCCACTGGAGGATCGATCGCAACCTCGATCCGCAGAAAATAAACCAGAAACGAAAATCGAGCGGCTGGAAGTGCTGGCGGGACTCCGCAAGTACGTGCAGCAGGGAAATGTGCTGCTAGTGGGCAAGCCCGGTTCGGGAAAATCGACGGTTTTGCAGCGTTTTCGGTGCGAATTGGCACTAGAAGCGCTCAATGAGGGCGATCGACAGATTCCGGTGTTGGTGCAGTTGAGGAGCGATCGCTCGATCAAAGACGCAATCTGTGCCGAATTTCGACAGGCAAAGCTGAGAGTTTGCCCGGAAGAGGTGGATGATTTGCTGCTGGATGGCAGGTTGCTGCTGTTGCTGGATGGGGTGAATGAGATGCCATCGCAACAAAGGCGGCAGGATTTGCAGCTATTCCACGACGACAATCCCGATACGCCGATGATTTTCACGACGCGGGATTTGGCGCTGGGCGGATCTTTGGGCATTGAGAAAAAGCTGGATATGTGCGCGCTGACGCAACCGCAGATGCGGGAGTTTGTGCACAAGCATTTGCCGCAACATGGGGATTTGCTGCTGGGGCAGTTGCGCGATCGCCTGCGTGAGATTGCCGAAACGCCGTTACTACTGGAAATGATGTGTAAGGTGTTTAAAAATAGCGGGAAAATTCCCCAGAGTAAGGGCGAGTTGTTTCAGGAGTTCGATCGCCAGTATGAGGAGTTTAAGGGCGGTGCGTCGGTTTCGGATGATTTTCGGCGCTTCAAGTCGGATCTTTTGCAGCAGTTGGCTTTTGTGATGTTGCAGGGCGACTCGCAGTACCCCACGGATGGCTGGGTGGCGATTTCTCGCCGGAAGGCTGAGGGGATTTTGAAGTGCTGGTTGCGCGATGAGGAGGAGCAGGAGCCTCTAAAGAAGGCGAAGAAGTGGCTAGAGGATTTGCGGAAACATCATCTGTTGCAGGTGGCGGCAAAGCCGGAGGAAATTGAGTTTCATCACCAATTATTTCAGGAGTATTATGCGGGGCGGGCGTTGCTGAAACTGTTTGAGGATAAGCATTCGGATGTGATGGATGATGAACGGTTGCAGCATTTCTATTTGAATTATTTTAAATGGACGGAGCCTCTGGCGTTCATGCTGTCGTTGTTGCGGGATGAGGTGCAGGCGGTGCGGGTGGTGCGGCTGGCATTGGAGGTGGATTTGATGTTGGGGGCGCGGCTGGCGGGGGAGGTGCAGCGGGAGTTTCAGAAGCGCACGGTTGGGTTGGTGGATGGGTTGGATGTGCCGGGATGGTTGAAGGTTGAGCTTTTGGAGGAAGCGCGATCGGATGATGCGATTCCGAGATTACTCAAACTCGTTGAAGATTCACACTCTGATGTGCGTATGATGGCGGCAGATGCCTTAGGAAAAATCGGTGACGAAAAGGCGATTCCGGGATTACTTACACTCGTTGAAGATTCACACTCTGATGTGCGTATGATGGCGGCAGGTGCCTTAGGCCAAATCGGTGACGAAAAGGTGATGCCGGGATTACTTAAACTCCTTGAAGATTCAGACTCTTCTGTGCGTTGGATCGCGGCACATGTTTTAGGAGAAATCGGTGACGAAAAGGCGATTCCGGGATTACTTAAACTCGTTGAAGATTCACACTCTTCTGTGCGTTGGAGCGCGGCACATGCCTTAGGAAAAATCGGTGACGAAAAGGCGATTCCGGGATCACTTAAACTCGTCGTTGAATATTCATACTCTTCTGAGTGTTGGATCGCGGCAGATACCTTAGGAAAAATCGGTGATGAAAAGGCGATTCCGGGATTACTTAAACTCGTTGAAGATTCAGACTATTTTGTGCGTAGTAGCGCAGCAGATACCTTAGGAAAAATCGGTGATGAAAAGGCGATTCCGGGATTACTTAAACTCGTTGAAGATTCACACTCTTCTGTGCGTAGTAGCGCAGCAGATGCCTTAGGAAAAATCGGTGACGAAAAGTCGATTCCGGGATTACTTAAACTCGTTGAAGATTCACACTCTTCTGTGCGTAGTAGCGCAGCAGATGCCTTAGGAAAA
>NZ_JAUBQW010000295.1:0-1627 GCF_036701485.1 Microcoleus sp. Pol11C3
CGGTATCAGACACAACTGTTCGCGATTCTGTGATGCCCTTGGAGTAAGGATATGCGGTTTGTTTATCACCATAAACTTAGGAGAGCCGCTCTAATTTACCTTTTGGACAGTTCATTAGAATCCTTAAAATTATTGACTATTATAGTTTACAGCTTTAACATTACATTGCATCACTACCAATTTTAGAACGACGAGCTCCCCCTTAGGGCTTCGGGGCTATGTCCCCTGTCTCTCGATACCGACGTAGAAAGTTGCGTATAAATGCCAAGCTAACTTTAAATCTTTGTGCTAGTTCTCTTTGTGAGCCTTCTGGGTTTTGCCATGCACTTAATATTTTTTCCGTAAGTCAAGGGAATATGCTGCTGCCATGTCTATCACCTTTTTTGACCTCTCTATTTTAAGATTGTTGTGGTACATTTGATATCAATTTGCTGTAAGCTAAAAAAGATAGACCAAAATTCACTCATTCGCCCTATTCAGTAATTCTGTGCGTGCCGAGCTGTGCGCTCACGTTAAGAAATTTACAGTTCTGATTGCCAGTCAGGATAGACATATCCGCAATCTATCAGAAGACGTTTTAATTTAAGAGTTTTTAGGTGTTCTAATACTGCTTGAACATCTTGAGATGAAGCAGCTTTTACAGCAGTTTGCTGTACTCCTTTGTGAAAGATTCCATAGTACCCCTTATCACCGTTATTATTTCCCTCTAAATCAACCCACTTGACATATAGTTCCTCACCAATAGCTTTTAATTCAATCGCAAGCATTGCTTGCTTTCTTGATACGTCTTGCCAGTTGCAAGGCAGCCTCAATAGCTTCTGTTTTTGTCGTCACATCCGGAACTTCACCTTCGTCAAGCAAGCGATCGCTCAGGAATATCTGACCGCTCCGAATTCTCTAATTAAATTTGTTGTTAATTCGCTTAATGTTTCTGATTTCACCCTGAAATTTGGCGTTGCAGAATTTGGGGGGATTCAAGACGGCAAGGGCACGGTCTTGTGTTTTAAGTAGTAAATAACCAGGCTAAGGGAAATTTCTAACATGAATGAGGATTTTGAATAACATAAAGTTTTTCGCCCTAGGCGAGCTATCAGGATGCCGAGCGCCGAGTATTTTCTCCTTCACGCGCCTCTCATATAGGTTTTGCTGACTATACGAGCACCCTGATTAATAAATTGCAGATAAACTACATAGCCATCGCTCACATAAAAAAACATTCCCATCCCGGCATAATCTTCCATAACGGTTTAAATGTTTCTGAAGACCGATCTCCTGAAATAAAGGCTAAAATCTCCGGAAAGCTATTTTTTACAACAGTCGAGACCCAGAGCTTGTTTTTTTTGCGTTGGTGAATTAGGGTATGATCACTTAATAGTGCGATCGCGTAGCGGGGCGTAGCCAGAGCGCCAAAAAAATAAAACTGAGTGAAATCCTAGCTTATGCAATGCCCAGAATGCGTGTCAACTGAACTCAATAAAAATGGACATAAAAAAGGCAAACAGAACTTGATTTGTGTCCGTTGCGGTAGACAATTTATAGAGAATTACCAACCAGGGTAAGAGCATCTTAATCAGGCTTGACACAAGCATTTGAGAATCTGCATCATATAGTCATCATTCATCGCCGC
>NZ_JAUBQW010000090.1:0-26875 GCF_036701485.1 Microcoleus sp. Pol11C3
GATTTAACCACTCAAAAACATTAAACATTTTAGCACTTGATTAGATAAACTTATCACCACAAGTTCTGAAGAGCCAATTCATCTTTCTGTTTTTCCGAGGAATGAGCTAAGCAGTAGATAAATGAAATATATGATATCATTCTCTGTTGAATATTGCATAAACGATGGTCTGGAAAAATCAGAAATTAGCCAGCGATCGATGATTGGTCTAAAATTTTTGAGTTCAAATTTAACAATGGGTGCGATAATTCAACAAATCCAAACTAGCTTGTTAAACCTGTTGGGTCAAGCGATCAAGGCAATGCCGTCAATAGCAGCGGCTGTGGTAGTTCTGGTGCTGACGAACACCGCAGCGAAGTTTGTTCGCCAGTAAGGCTTCAGGTCACTGAACTCCTTGCTGGCTAAAGACTTTAGATCTGTAGCTTGATGCTAAATAAATCTCTCTTGTCAATAGATCGGGAAAAAATGTGATTTCTCGTCACTTATTGACAGTCAACAGATAAAGACAAAAGCTCTTACTTTACCCTGAAACCCTTGCCATATAAGCGTTGTAGCTGCATTTCTTTTGACCTGAATCCTTACGTTCGCCGAACAATCTCGGCAGCTACTAAAGAGACTGTCAAAAGTTTGTCCTTGCGATCGCTCTTAGTGCAGATAGCCTTTGCCCTCACTTGGTGGCTGGAAGTTCGATCGCCTGCGTGATTGTGTTCTCGGCTTTGCGTCCGGGAAATATCATCGGTTTGTTAGGACTGGATTCAGTAGCTATTAGTTTCGCGTTCCAAGATATCTTCAAAAACTTTTTATCGGGAATATTGCTGCTGTTGCACGAACCGTTTCTATGGGGCGATCAGATATTTGTAGAAGGCTTTGAAGGTACTGTTGAAAAGATTTCGATGCGTTCAACTCACATTCTGACTGATCGGGGAGAGCGAGTTATTGTGCCGAAGGCGATCGTATTGACCAATTCTGCCATTGGACGCTGCCGGAACCAGCACAGGTGCCGCAGACAAAAACCAAGGCTGAGAGTGGGAGAGTGGGAGAGGGGGAGAGTGGGAAAAATCTTCCTTCTGACTTCTTCCCTCTTCCTTCTGACTTCTTCCCTCTTCCTTCTGACTTTTCAAATTAAGCAAAAGGCGAGCCGATTTTCACTCAGCGCGCCTGCCAATCTTATTCTTTTTTATCAAACGTAATTGAGCAGCTCATTCCCTTTGAAAAAAATTATGAAGACGTCTTGCTAGCGCGGCGGCGGCGGGCTGCAACCAAGCCGCCAAAACCGAGAGCCAAACCAGTCATTGTCATTGGTTCGGGAACTGCTTGTGCGCTCACTGCGAAGTCTTGGAAGTCTGCGTCGTTTCCGCCACCGCGATCGTCGAAGGAGATTAGCGTGCCTCCGTTAAACAGAGAACCTATTCCGTCTGTGAAACTTCCAGCAGCTCCGAAAGTTTTCGTAGTTTTGCTGTCGAGTGCGCTCCACAGCGACGACTGCCCGCCAAACACGGCTTGCTGGCTGCCGGTAGAGGCCACATTCAGGTTCAGCCCCGATGTCGAGTAGACCATGCCGTTATTGCTTGATAGTCCCAAGGTGTAAACTTGATTGGCCAGGAATGTGAATGCTACCGTGGCAGGACCCAAGACTGTATTGCCCATAGTTCCTTTCCATTCGTTCGCGCCCTCGTTGTCGGAGGATTTAGTTTCGGCAAATAGGTCGGCCACTTTAGTCAGTGAGAAGCCGTTGATGCTGTAAATTCCCAAAGAGGAAGTGAATGCTCCGTGAGATTCCTTGAAATTAAATTGGACATCTTGATTTTGTCCGAATGTGATCCCGCTGGTACCAAAGGACGCTGCCTGAGCTGGAGATCCGGCGCCAAACAGAGCTGTGGCGGCTGCGGTAGCTGTGAGGGCGGATAAGAGTTTGGTATTCATAACCTGATTCCTTTTGTGCGATGGTCTTAATAATTTCATTATGCGATACTTTTTTGTATTTGGTTCACTTTAGGTAAAGTTTGACCTATTCTTTATCAAGCCTTTACATAACCTTCACAAATGCTGTCGATCGCCTCGGCTCGCGGGCGCTCGCTCCCTAATCATACCACTAAATAATTATAAATATTGTGGATTGAAACCTTGCAGTTGCGGGCATGGGAGCGCGGGTCAGCCAAACAGATTTGGATGGGGCTTATGCTAATTTTTTATTGTATTCTCAAGTCTAAATCCTCAATAGCAAACACTTAAGTATAAATACGGTAAGATTCGTGTGTACTGACAGTTAAAGGACTTTTATATTAACCAGAAACTGGGAATATTTGTTTTTTGGGGCTTGCGTATGAAAGTTAAAGTAGTTTATTGATTAGGTAAATTACGTACAAACTGCGATCGTTGGGTTTACATCTTTTGGTGAAATTAAATATATCCAGCGCCGTGAGCCCTCCCAAAGATGCGATCGACGATATGGGATCGGAGCAGATTGAAGCGGTAAAAAAGCGGACTGCCCCTCAATAAATACCGTATATAGAAGCTCTAGGCAAGTCGTTGCTCCCGACCGACCGCATCAAAACAGACCGCTGTAGCGTTCCTCTGCCCAAGGTTCGCCCCGCTGGTGGTAGCCGTTGCGTTCCCAAAAACCGAGTTCTTCGGTTTCTGTAAATTCCAGGCCGTTAATCCATTTAGCGCTTTTCCAAGCGTACAAGTGGGGAACTACGAGCCGCATTGGGCCACCGTGGTCTGCGGATAGAGGTTCGCCGAAGACGGTGTGGGCGAAAAAGTTTTCTTCTCGGAGGAAGTCGGCGATCGCAATGTTAGTAGTGTAGCCGCCATAGCAGTGTTCCAGGACGTGCAGAGCTTTCGGATCGACTTCTACATAGTTCATAAAATCTGTGACTTTGACTCCCGTCCACTGCACGTCGAGTTTTGACCACCGGGTGACGCAGTGAAAATCCGCCGTAAAGTTACTTTGGGGCATCGCCTGGAAGTCCGACCAAGTGAAGGTTTGTGGTTTTGCCAATCCCCAGACTTTAAATTCCCAACTCTCAATACTGACGGAGGGTGTATCGCCGTAGGTCAGCACAGGAAAGCCGTTGGCTAGGTATTGACCCGGGGGGACGCGATCGCTGTTTTCTAATTCTGGCTTGCGAAAAAATTTGCCCAGCATTGATTCACGCTCTACAGTAACTCAGTGCAATCCTCACTATAACTTGCAGATATGGACGCATCGCAATTAATCTCAAGGTAGAAACTAAAAACAATTCTGGCGAATAAAAATTTCCAAATTCTCCCTGATGCCAACCTACTTCTGCCTTCGGATAGAGGCGAAGCTAAAAATTACAAAATATATCACCCCAGAGGATGAATTTTTTAATCTTAGATTATATCGCAATTAATGGTGCATTTCCGAATCTTTAGATGTATTGTAACAATATGCTCGGATGCCATGTGTAAAAAACTTGATGGGTAAAAATCATGATCACAACTTGCTTGATTCCGTTGGCGGTCTGCTTGATTGCTTGGTTGGTGGCTGTGGGGACTGACAACAGAACGCTAGACGGAATTCCGGCTCCCATAGCTGCCATTATTGGAGTGTGTTCGTTAATTTGGTTTGTGGCGGTGTGTCCTTGGCCTGTTGAACTCGCTCTAGTCTTGGCGGTGGTGGTTCTGGGCAAAGCTTACCTGCAAAAAATCTTGAACGTTGGCTGAATTTTCAGGGCTAGCTCTTAAGAGAGTTGCGGGAGCGCGATCAGGTGCTGCTACCTTATGGAGATTTTCGCGATTTGTCTGGCTAGGTTCTCAGAGGGGGTCGCAAAGACGGAACCAACCCCAGAACTGGTGAAATTCAATTTACATATTTCAGTTAAAAATTAGAACATAAAGATTGACAGAGAAACCCGGTTTATCTAAGATAAACCGGGTTGGTGAGGGTCGGAAATTTTCACACATCCCGCAAGAATTGCTTAGGACTTCGACACTCGGAACCCAAGAAACCGGGTTTCTGAGTCCAGAATTGTTGCTGTATGTGCGTAAAATGGGGATCTGTTAAATTGGCAAGCGATTGATATCTTTATTAGAACCAATTACTACCATCACCTCGCCCTTTCTCAAGCGTTCGCTGGGCTGCGGATTGATCTCGAACTTGTCGGCGCGACCGACTGCTAGCAAGTTCAAACCATACTTCCGGCGGAGATCCAATTCCGAGATGGTTTTACCGTCAAACTTTTCAGGAACGAGCAACTCAACGATGCTGTGATCTGGGTCGAGGTCAAAGCGTTCTAAAATGCTGGGTTGTGTAAGAATCCGGGCCAAAGAGCAGCCCATTTCTCGTTCGGGAAAAACTACATGATCTGCGCCGACTTTTTTCAACAGTTTTAAGTGAGTTTCCGAAGAAGCTTTGGCGATTACGTGACGTACCCCGCCTTCCTTAAGATTTAGGGCGGTGGTAATGCTTTCTCCTAGGTAATTGCCGATCGCAACAATCACTGTTTCAAATTCAAATATACCGGCTTCCGCAAGAGCGCTAGGCTCAGTAGAATCTAACTGCAAAACGTGAGCAGCAATACGATCGTTCAAAGCTTGAGTTACTTTTTTTTCATCAGTGTCAATTCCCAGGACTTCGTAACCCAAACCGTGCAGAGTAGAACACACAGCTTTGCCGAAGCGTCCCAAACCAATAACTGCAAACTGCTTGTTGTCGGCGCGCAAAGTGCGAAAAAAATTTAAAGATGACAGGTTCACTGAATATCCAGCGCTGAACGTCTTGCTGTTTAAATTTTAGCAGAGACAGCGCCGCCTCCTTTTGGTTTTTAGGTAAGTAGTAAAAGTTGATTTGGGTTGTCACCCATTGTTTAGATTATCAGCAAGGAGGCAGGATTTGTTTATCCCACTAACAAACTTTCCTCAGCATACTTAAAAGACCTGGGTTTTGGGTCGCCGAATGCAGCACTCATCAGCAGCAGCACCCCAACCCGACCTATGTACATTGTAGCAATCAAAACCAGCTTACCGATCACTGAAATCTTGGCTGTAATCCCTGTGGAAAGACCGACCGTGGCAAAAGCTGAAACTGCTTCAAATAGCACTTCGATAAATTTTAGTTCTGGATTGGTAATCTCAATTAAAATTGCAGATGTAAACGCGACCAACAAGGAACCAAAGAGTACGCTAATGGTTTTCAGAATCATTGCTGGCGGGATTTGACGCTGATAGCACTCCACATCTTCCTGGCCTTCGAGAACTGCTGTGGTACAGCAAAACAATATCCTAAAAGTTGTGGTTTTGATTCCGCCACCGGTGCTGCCAGGACTGGCGCCGATAAACATCAGCGCGATAGTCAGAAATAGCGAGGCTTCGCTCATTTGGCCAATGCTAATTGTATTGAACCCCGCCGTGCGGGGAGTAACAGATTGAAACCAAGCTGCCATCAGCTTTTGAGGAAAATTTAGAGAGCCGAAAGTGTCTGAGTTGTCGTATTCCAGCACCAAAAAGGCTAGCGTTCCTAAAATTAAAAGAACGGCAGTTGTACTGGTAACAACTTTGAAGTTCAGGGAAAAAACTGTGCAGATAGGGCTTTTGTTGAAACGATCGCGCACCCACAGGTACATTTCCATAATTACTTGATAGCCGATTCCCCCAAATATGATTAAACCGCCGACAGTGAAGTTAACCATAGGCGAATTGATGTAGCCGATCAAATTATCTGAATAGATGCTAAAACCCGCGTTGTTAAAGGAATTAACGCTGTGAAATATAGCAGACCACACACCCTGTTTAAATCCGTATTGGGGGACGAAAACCGTCATCAGCAAAAACACTCCTGTTAATTCAAACAAAAGCGTTGTTGCTAGAATTGACTGCACGAGTTGTACTACGCCGGCTAGCCCGGATTTGTCGAGAGATTGTTGCAGGGCAATTTTGTCTTTCAAGCCAAAGCGGCGGCCCAATAACAGCAGCAAGAAAGTCGTGGCTGTCATGTAGCCCAAGCCTCCTATTTGCACCAGTAAAACTAGGCACAGTTGCCCCCAAAAAGAGTAATATTTTCCCACATCCACCACCGACAAGCCGGTGACGCAGACAGCGGAAGTAGAGGTAAACAGTGCTGTTATTGGATCGCTCCAAGTTCCATCAATTGTGGAAAAGGGCATCATCAGTAATAGAGCGCCTGCGAGGATGACAGCGAGAAAGCCCAAAGCAATGGTTCGCGAGACAGTCATTCGATTTTAGATTTTAGATTTTAGATTTTAGAGGGAACCCACAAACCGATCCTCGGGGTTGAAATAAGCACATCTCTGTCTGGCGAATGCCGGAGACCGATCGAACTCAATCGCCAAATTCTATGACAACATCGGGAAAATAACGGTAGAATTCCTTTAATAACTTGCGATCCGGCGATGACATCAACACTTTACCAGCAAATTCAGCAACTTTACGACGCTTCTAGCGGTTTGTGGGAGCAGGTGTGGGGCGAACATATGCACCACGGTTACTACGGCCCGGATGGCAATTTGAAAAAAGAGCGCCGACAGGCTCAGATTGATTTGATAGAAGAACTGCTGGCTTGGGCTGGAGTACCGTCAGACAAGGCACTGTGTGAATCTTACCGCATTCTCGATGTCGGTTGCGGGATCGGCGGCAGCACGCTGTATTTGACCGAAAAGTTTAGTTCGATCGCTCAAAATAATTTAAAGTTGGATGGCGAGGCGGATCAAGATTATAGTCGATCGCCCGAACTAAACAAAACGGGCGCTAGCGTTACAGCGACCGGGATTACTCTGAGTCCGGTACAGGCCAACAGAGCGACCGAACGCGCTAAAATTGCTGGGCTAGAAAGCAATGTGAACTTTTTGGTAGCAGATGCTTTGAATATGCCTTTTCCTGACGAGTCATTCGACTTGGTTTGGTCGCTCGAAAGTGGCGAACATATGCCCGACAAAATTAAGTTTTTGCAGGAATGCTGCCGCGTACTCAAGCCGGGAGGAACTTTGATTTTAGCAACTTGGTGTCACCGCCCGGTAGGAGAAACGGCGGGTGAATTAACTGATGAAGAGAGAAAGGAATTGGCAGAAATTTACCGGGTTTATGCTTTGCCTTATGTGATTTCTTTGCCGGAATACGAGGAAATTGTCCGCAGTTTGCCTTTGACAAGTATTCGCACCGCTGATTGGTCAAAAGCTGTTGCTCCTTTTTGGGATGTGGTGATCGATTCTGCTTTGACTCCGAGCGCAATTTGGGGTTTGCTCACGAGCGGTTGGACGACTATTCAAGCTGCACTTGCTCTCGGATTGATGAGCCGTGGATATCAGAGCGGGTTGATTCGTTTTGGGCTGATTTGTGCTGTAAAATAACAGGCATATATCAGAGAAGTTTTTAGTCTTGAGTTGATGAGTAAGGTGCGTAATACGCACCCTACAGAATATTATTTGTTTAGTGCGGGTGTGAGTTTTATGAGCAACGATTCGATTGGCAAGTCTTGGATTGATAAAAATGGCTCGGCTCCGCAAAGCTGGGTGAGAGCATTTTGGGAGTTTTCTCGGCCGCACACAATTGTGGGTACTAGCTTGAGTGTATTGGCTTTGTACGCTATCGCCCAAAGTGCGCGGCTGTTTGTGAATCCTGTATTTGGTTCCCTAGCTTTTGCGTGGTTGGCTTGCATTTGCGGCAATATTTATATTGTGGGATTGAACCAGTTAGAAGATGTTGAAATTGATAAAATAAATAAGCCGTATTTGCCGATCGCCTCTGGAGTGTTTTCTCGGAAAACCGGGGAATTAATTGTAATGGCAACGGGAATTATAGCAATTTTGATTGCTGTTTTGCAAGGTCCGTTTTTGCTGGCTACCGTTGGCGTTAGTTTGGCGATCGGGACTGCTTATTCTCTGCCCCCAATTCGGCTGAAACGGTTTCCTTTTTGGGCGGCGCTGTGCATTTTTACGGTGCGGGGCGCGATCGTAAATTTAGGGTTATTTTTGCACTTTAATTGGGTGTTGAATTTGGGAAGGACGAAAAGCGCTTTTTCGGGCTGGAGTTTGGAGAGTGTGTCTTTTGCGATTCCTGCAGAAGTTTGGGTGCTGACGGTTTTTGTTGTGGTGTTTACGTTTGCGATCGCCATTTTTAAAGATATCCCCGACATGGAAGGGGACAAGGAATATAATATTACTACGTTTACGATTGAGCTGGGCAAGCCTGCCGTCTTTAATTTATCTCGCTGGGTGTTGACGGTTTGTTATTTGGGGGCGGCTTTGGCGGGAGCGATCGTATTGTCTAATGTTAATTTAGTGTTTCTGGCAGTTTCTCATTTGGCGGCTTTGGGTTTGATGTGGTTTTGGAGCACGAAAGTTGATTTGGACGATAAAATAGAAATTGCTGCATTTTATCAGTTTATCTGGAAGTTGTTTTTCTTAGAATATCTGATTTTTCCGGCAGCTTGTTTGTTGGGGTAGAAGGGGAAGTTCGGCAACGGATTCGCTCCACGGATGTAACGGATGTAACGGATGTCAGGAAGAAGGAAGCTCGGCAACGGATTCGCTCCACGGATGTCAGGAAGAAGGAAGAAGGAAGAGTTAACAAATTAGAACAATTTGGCAATTACCAGTTAGCGAACTCCCAAACAACAAAGACAACTATGGCTTCTCAAAAAAAAATTCGGAAATCTGCCTGCAAACTGGGTGCCGAAGACTCTTTGAAATTAGCTTGGGAACATCACCAAGCGGGCCGTTTGTTAGAAGCTGAGAATTTGTATCGGCAAATAATAGAAGTGCAGCCGGAATCAGCAAACGTGCTGTGTTTGTTGGGAATCGCGGCCAGACAGCAGGGAAAAATTGCCGAAGCGATCGACTTTTACGAAAAGGCGATCGCCCAAAACCGTGATTTTGTAGAAGCACATTTAAATAAGGCTAATCTTTTACTGGATGTAGGCGAGTATCAAAGGGCGATCGCCAGTTACGAACAAGTCATCAAAATCCAGCCCAATTCCGCACTCGCCTACAATAATTTGGGCTGGATTAAACAGCACTTAGGGGAAATAGACGCAGCTATTTTATATTACAAAACAGCGCTGCAACTAGACCACAACCTCCACGAAACAGCGCACAACTTAGGACATTTATTTAAACAAAAAAATCAATTAAACGAGGCTATAGCTTATTACGTACACGCTTTAGGCATCAATCCTAAGTTGACATATTCCTTGATGGGATTGGGAACTGTTTTGCAGCAGCAAGGTAGATTAGCAGAAGCTTTCAACTGCTACCAGGAAGCGGTAAAACTCGATCCCAACAATCCAGAAGCTCACAACAATGTAGGAGCATTCTTCCACGAACAAGGCAATGCAAAAGCAGCAATATGCCACTACCGACAAGCATTAAACTTAAAGCCAGACTTCGTGGAAGCTATTAACAATTTCGGACACGCTTTGGTCGATTTAGGAGAGTTTCAAGAGGCTTTTTCTTGTCACAGTCGAGCCTTGGAATTACAGCCAGACAATGCCATCGCACACCTGGAATTAGGTTTAACTTTGCTATTGTTCGGAGATTTTCAGCGCGGTTTTGCTGAATATGAGTGGCGGTGGCGCACTCCGCAACTACAACCGAGGCAATTTAAACAGCCGGTTTGGGATGGTTCGGATTTGCAGGGAAAAACTATTTTACTGCACGTCGAGCAAGGCTTTGGCGATTCGATTCAGTTTATTCGGTACGCGCCGATTCTTCGCAGCCGAGGCGCTAAAGTTATGGTGGCTTGCTATCCAGAACTGATGCGGTTGTTTGCGACAGTTCCTGGTATTGAATATTTATCAGTTAGTCTCGAAGGTTTGCCAGAATTTGACGTTCACGCACCGCTGATGAGTTTGCCGCGAATTGTGGGGACTACTCTGGAAACAATACCTGCAAATGTTCCTTATTTATATCCGCCTGCTGAGTGCAAGTTTGCGCTTTCTTCGGATGCCAAATTGAAGGTAGGGATTGTTTGGGCTGGGAATCCTACACGGCGGAAAGACAATCAGCGTTCTTGCAGTTTGAGCGATTTTATTCAATTTTTGGATGTTCCGGGAATAGCTTTTTATAGTTTACAAAAAAACTTGTCCCAGAGCGATCGCACTTTGTTGAACCAACATTTAGTACCGGATTTAACTCCGTATTTGAACGACTTTGCTGATACCGCTTCGGCTATATCTCAACTGGATTTAGTCATTAGTGTCGATACGGCTGTGGCGCACTTAGCTGGTGCTTTAGGAAAACCGGTTTGGGTGCTGCTTTCTTTTGCTCCTGACTGGCGTTGGCTGCTGGATCGTGAAGATAATCCTTGGTACCCAACTGCGAGGCTTTTCCGCCAAAGTCAGCCGGAAAGTTGGCAAGAATTGTTTGAGGAAGTACAGGAGGCTTTGAGTTTATTTGCGATCGCCAATACTGCTAGTTATTCCGACAATTCTGCCCACGATCAGCTTGACTTCGTTTCAGTCGCATTGACTGCTAATAATAAGCCTGACCTCGATTATGTGGCTCTCAAAATGACAGGTGCAAGCGTGGTTAAAGAGAGTAAACAAATATTTGTGATGGCGAGCGAAGGGTTAGCAGAAGGCTCCGCAGCTAAGCAATCGCAGGGTATTGAGACATCGGTTGTGATCGAAACGGCTGGCGAGAATTTAGTTGTTTTAGAGGATTTATTGCGGCAAGCAGAACAGTTAATGGAAATAGGTGATAAGGAAGAGGCGATCGCCCTTTACGAACAGATTATATCTCGTGAGCCAAATTGCGTTCAAGCGCGGATTAATTTTGGTTTTCTCAAGCAAGAAAAGGGCGAATTGGAAGCCGCTATCCCCCATTACCGAGAAGCTTTAGCCATCGATCCAAATATTCCTCAAACAGCTTACAACTTGGCAAAGATTTTTGAGGAACAAGGTCAAGTGGAAGAGGCGATCGCACATTACGAGCAAGCTCTTGTAGCTCAACCGGATTTCGTACCCGCCCTGATTAATTTAGCGGTGGCGCTGCAAGAAAAAGGCGAACTTGTAATGGCGATCGAGCTGTACCGGCGAGCGCTGGAAATTCATCCGCATAGCTGGGAAGCTTACAACAATCTGGCAACAGTATTGCAAGAACAGGGCAATTTAGAAGATGCGCTGGAGTATTATCACAAAGCTCTGGAATTGCTGCCGGATTTTGTGGAAGCTATCAATAATTTAGGCAGGACTTTTCTGGAAAAAGGGGCGGTAGAAGATGCGATCGCCTGCTACAGACGAGCGATTCATTTAAGTCCTAATCACGCTAGCGCTCACCTGAATTTATCCTTGGCTTTGCTGTTGGTGGGAGATTTGGAAAATGGTCTTGCTGAATATGAGTGGCGTTGGCAAATTAAAGAATTTCACACTGGTCATTCCTGTTTTTTGACGGGAGCGGATAATACTGTTTCGGCGAGAGAATACCGGCCGCTATGGGATGGTTATGATTTGCAGGGAAAGACTATTTTGCTGCACGCCGAACAAGGTTTAGGCGATTCGCTTCAGTTTATTCGCTACGCTGCGATCGTTAAAAATAAAGGCGGTAGGGTCATGGTTGGCTGTTATCCGCAATTGCACCGTTTATTTGCAACGGTTGAGGGCATTGATTTGCTAATAGTTAAAGGCGAGCCACTGCCGGAATTTGACGTGCAAGCGCCGATGTTGAGTTTGCCCTATATTATCGGTACAAAGCTGGAAACAATACCGGCAAATACTGCTTATTTATCTCCGCTGGCGGGTGCTGAATTTGCACTTTTGCCCGATCGCACTTTAAAAGTTGGCATTGTCTGGGCGGGGAATCCAAAACACCGCAAAAACAAGCAGCGTTCGTGCAGTTTAAGCCAGTTTCTGTCGCTTTTGGACGTTTCGGGGGTAAGTTTTTACAGCTTACAGAAAGAGGTTTCCGAGGCAGATCGCGCGCTGTTGAATCAAAGGTCGATCGTAGATTTGAGTCCGCATTTTGGCGATTTTGCCGATACTGCGGCTGCGATCGCCAAACTAGATTTAGTCATTAGTGTCGATACCGCTGTCGCCCATTTGGCGGGCGCTTTGGGCAAACCAGTGTGGATTTTGCTGGCGTTTTCCCCCGATTGGCGCTGGTTGTTGGAGCGCGAAGATAGTCCTTGGTATCCGACGGCGCGGCTGTTTCGGCAACGGGAAAGGGGCGACTGGGAGGATGTTTTCGATCGGGTGGCGGAAGCTCTAGGCGCGGTTGCTGCTGCATCCGGGCCGTCGGATTTGGCGGATGCAGAGTTTCGGTTGGGCGTGGATTTGCAGCAGCAAGCCGATTTTGGCGGTGCGATCGAATGTTATGAGCGAGCGATCGCGAGCGATCCGAATTACGCGGCCGCCCACAGCAATTTAGGCGTTGTCAAACAGCAAAGCGGGCGGTTAACAGAGGCGATCGCGCATTACCGACAAGCGCTAGCAATCGACCGGAATTTGGCGGAAACTGCGAGCAATTTGGGCAGCGCGCTCGCGGAAGTAGGGGAGACTGAAGAGGCGATCGCAGAATATGAGCGGGCGCTGTCTTTAAACCCGAATTGCGCGGAAGCGCTGATTAATTTGGGCCTGTTGCGGGAAGAGCAAGGGGATGTGGCGGAGGCTATAAGCTGCTACGAGCAAGCGATTCAAGTCAATCCTAATTGCGCGGTGGCTTATTTGAATTTGGGAATTGCTTTGGAGGCACAAGGGGAGGAAGCAGAAGCGATCGCGAATTACGAACGCGCGATCGCAATTGAGCCCAATTATGCGGATGCCCTGCACCATTTAGCTTACGCCTTGATCCGACAGGGCAAAATTGACCGTGCGATCGCATACTACGAGCGATCGACTGCACTGCAACCGGATTTAGCAGAAACTCTGCTGGGTTTGGGGAGCGCCCTGCAACAAGAAGACAAGTTAGATGAGGCTCTAGCCGTTTGCCAGCAAGCGATTCAGCAATTGCCAGCCAGTGCACAGGCTCGCTGTAATCTAGGAATTGTCCTGCACAAACAGGGCAAAATTGAAGATGCGATCGGCTGCTATCAGCAAGCTTTGAGCCTGAAACCCGACTTTCCTGAAGCTTTGAACAATCTCGGCAAAGCTTTTGAGGAAGCGGGAAAAATGGCAGAGGCGATCAATTGTTACCGTCGGGCGATCGAACTCAAACCCGGTTATATCAATCCCCTCACCAGTTTGGGAAGTGCTTTGCACGATCGTGGCCAATTTGCAGATGCTGTCACCTGCTACAGCCAAGCTGTTAAATTCAATGTCGGCAATCCTGAATCTCACCTAAATTTAGGTTTAGCTTTGCTACTGTCGGGAGACTTTCAGCGCGGTTTTTGCGAGTACGAATGGCGACTCCTAGTTAAAGAAAAACAGTTCCGGCCCCACAACTTTATTCAGCCGCTGTGGGATGGCAAAGATTTGCATGGAAAAACTATTTTGCTTTGCCCGGAACAGGGTTTAGGCGATGCAATTCAGTTTATCCGCTACGCAGATTTAGTCAAGCAAAAAGGCGGTAGGGTAATTGTTTGGTGTTTGCCGCACTTGCAGCGCTTGTTTGCACAAGTTTCGGGAATCGATGGGTTAATAGTTAATCCAGAGGAGGCGCCGGATTTTCAAGTTCACGCCCAGCTCATGAGTTTGCCTCACCTTTTAGGAACAACTTTAGAAACTATACCGGCGAAGGTTCCTTATTTAGCTCCGCCGCCCGGTTGGGAATTTACTCTCAGTCAAACTCCTAATTTGAAAGTGGGAATTGTGTGGTCAGGAAATCCTAAAAATTCCCAAAATAAGGTGCGATCGTTCCCGCTAAATTTGCTAACCAAAGTGTTAGATATTCCCGGAGCCGATTTTTACAGTTTGCAACAGGAAATGACAGCAGACGATCGCGCTTTGTTAGAGCAAATGCCTGTAACAGATTTAAGCTCTTATTTGCACGACTTGGCCGATACTGCAGCAGCAATCTCGGCTCTGGATTTAGTGATTTCTGTAGATACTTGTGTTGCACACTTGGCAGGTGCTTTGGGCAAACCTGTGTGGATTTTGCTCTGTTTTGTGCCGGATTGGCGGTGGATGTTGCAACGCGAAGATAGTCCTTGGTATCCCACGGCGCGACTGTTTCGCCAGTCAACAGCGGGAGATTGGGAAGGAGTTTTAGAAGAAGCTAGTTTGGCGCTAAGAGAAAGAATTGGTCACCATCAGGAAGCTCTACCGCCAATAGAAAGTCAGATTAATATTCACTTATATCAAAAACAGTTCAATCAGGGAAATATTCTCAAGTTGCAAGGAAGATTTGCCGATGCGATAGCTTATTTTAAAAATGCTTTACTTTTGCAGCCAAATTCGATAGAGGCAGCCACTAATTTGGCAGTGACGCTGCACCAAACAGGCGATTTAGCCGAAGCTGCCACCTATTATCAGCGCGCGATCGAAATCGACCCTAACTGCGCTCAAGCCCAGAATAACTTGGGTATTTTGCTGCAAGATCAAGGCAATATAGCGGCCGCTGTATCTTTCTTTCAAAAGGCGATCGCCCTGAATCCGGTTTACGTCAAAGCTCTCAATAATCTCGGCGCGATACTCCAGCAGCAGGGCGAGTTGCCGAGTGCGATCGCCTGTTTTCATCAAGCACTTTCCGTCAATTCTAATTACGTGCCAGCGCTCATAAATTTGGGTGCGGCGATGCAAACACAATCTCAGCTAGCCGAGGCAGAACAGCTTTACGAGCGTGCAATTGAAGCAGAACCGAACAATCCTAAAGGACACTATCACCTGGGAACCTTATGTTTGGCTGCGGGCAAAATAGAACAGGCAATTTCTAGCTTGGAACGAGCAATATCATTAAAGCCAAATTATGTAGAAGCCCTCACTAATTTAGGCAGTGCTGTTGAACAATTAGGATACGTAAATCGAGCAATTTTGTGTTACAATAAAGCTCTCGAAATTGATAAAAATTGTGTCAAAGCTCACTTCAATTTAAGCTTAGTCTTGCTGTTGAGTGGGGACTTGCGGCGCGGTTTAGCAGAATACGAGTGGCGCTGGCAAACAGAACAGGCAAAAAAATTGCCACGGTTGCATTTTGACCAACCGGTTTGGGACGGTTTAGATTTGAACGGGCAAACTATTTTGCTCCGATCAGAACAAGGTTTGGGCGATGCGATTCAATTTGTGCGATACGCGGCAATTGTGCAGCAAAAAGGCGGAAAAGTAATCCTTTCTTGCTATCAAGAACTGAAGCGTTTATTTAAGCAGATTCCGGGGATTGAACAAGTAGTGATTCGGCTCGATGAATTGCCGGATTTCCAAGTGCAAGCACCGCTGATGAGTTTGCCGTATATCCTGGGAACAAATTTAGAAAATATACCGGAAAATGTTCCTTATTTAGCTGCGCCGCCGAATTGGCAATTTTCCCTAAATTCCGATCGCAATTTCAAAGTTGGGATTGTGTGGGCCGGAAGTTCGGAACATTTGAAGGATTTTCAGCGATCGAGCGATTTAAGCTATTTCCTGCAATTGTTAGATATTCCCGGTGTAAGTTTTTACAGTCTTCAGAAAGAAATGTCGGCTGGCGATCGTACTTTGTTAACTCAAATTCCCGTGATAGATTTGAGCGACAATTTGAACGATTTTGCCGATACTGCGGCGGTGATATCGCAACTAGATTTAGTAATTTCCGTGGATACTGCTGTCGCGCACTTAGCTGGTGCTTTGGGTAAACCCGTATGGATTTTGCTGTGTTTTATGCCGGATTGGCGGTGGATGTTGGAACGCGAAGACAGCCCTTGGTATCCGACAGCGCGGCTGTTTCGGCAGCAAACACCAGGCGATTGGGTGGGAGTTTGCGATCGCATAAAAACCGCCTTAAAACACCTAATTTCTCCTCGTTCCCAAGCTGTGCCTGGTAACGGAGATACCGAAGCTTCGAATCGATTGTCTTTATCGCCTGCACAGGTACAATTTTATATAGCAAAAGCCTTAGAAAAACAAGGTAAAAAAGCAGAGGCAGCCGCTCGTTACGAACAAGTAATTGCCGCCTCACCCAGCCACGCCGAAGCCCACAGTTATTTAGGTTATCTCAAACAGGAAAACGGGCAAATAGCCGAGGCAATTTCGCACTACAAACAAGCGCTAGAAACCAATCCCAACCTGAGCGAAACAAACTTATACTTGGGTTCCGCCCTAGAAGAAGAGGGAAAAGTCGCAGAGGCGATCGACTTCTACAATAAAGCAATTCAACTACGTCCAAACTCGCCAAATTGGCGCTTGAGACTAGCCTTAGCTTTGCTTTTAACTGGAAATTATGAGGCGGGTTTTGCAGAGTACGAATCGCGCTGGCAAACTCAACAATTGGATCGGCGCTCTTTTGAGCAACCACTTTGGGACGGCTCGGATTTACAGGGAAAAACAATTTTATTGCACCCTGAACAAGGTTTTGGCGATACGATACAGTTTATCCGCTACGCTCCTTTAGTTAAGCAAAAAGGCGGCAAAGTTATTGTTGCTTGTCATGTCTTGCTGAAGCGTTTGTTTGAAGGAATTGCAGGAGTCGATCTAGTAGGAGTGCGGCCGAGCGATTTGGTAGATTTTCAAGTGCAAGCCCCGCTGCTAAGTTTGCCGCGAATTCTGGGAACAACTTTGGAAAATATACCGGCAAATATTCCTTATTTAGCTCCGCCACAGGATTTTAAATTTTCCCTAGAGCCGAACAATAAACTAAAAGTAGGTATTGTGTGGGCGGGCGGCCCGCTGCACCGCAACAATCATCGGCGATCGTGTAAATTGAGCGCTTTTGTGAAATTTGTAGATGTTCCGGGAGTGAGTTTTTACAGTCTTCAGAAAGATTTGTCAGCGGGCGATTCCCTACAGGATAGCAGCGCTTCACGCACTTTATTAAAGCAACACCAAATTGAAGATTTAAGCGAACAGTGCGTCGATTTTGCCGACACCGCAGCAATTATTTCGCAACTCGATTTAGTAATTTGCGTAGATACTTCTGTGGCGCATTTGGCTGGTGCTTTGGGCAAACCCGTCTGGATTTTGCTGTCTTTTGTTCCCGATTGGCGCTGGATGCTGGAACGCGAAGATAGCCCTTGGTATCCCACTGCGCGGTTGTTTAGGCAGCAAAAAGCTGGTGATTGGGATGGAGTTTGCGATCGTATAAAAGTAGCCTTGCTAGAGAGGGCGGGCACGGGAGCACCGCCCCTACAATCTACTCGTCGCCAGACTCAGCCTGGGAACGCAAATTCTGATACTCAGCCTCAAATCCAACCCCCAGAAACTCTCCCACCAATTACAGGAATCGGCATCAGTTGGCCGATCAGCATCACCAGTGGTTGGGGAATTTACGGCCTGAATTTAACACTACAACTGCTGCAAAATCAAGCCTGGAAAGTTGCACTTTTAGCACCGCCATCAATCACCTCAGAATCGATGAATCCGCTGCATAAATCGCTGTTGTTACCTGTAATTGAAAAGCACAAAACTTTTCAGGAATTAGTAGCAGCCAATTCCGACAAACAAATCAGTTGTAATTTTCCCGTACTTTACGCTTTGGGAAATAATTTAGCAGCCTCTGGAGTTGACAATCAAATTACCAGCGCTTGTCAAATAGGAGTCATATTTTTTGAAGACACAGGAATCACAGCAGAAGCAGTAGAAACAGCCAAAAAATATAGCGCGATTGTCGCAGGTTCCAACTGGAATGCGGATGTTTTGAGAAGCTGCGGCTTGACTAATGTGGCGATGGTACATCAAGGAATTGACCCAACAATTTTCCATCCTGCACCCAAATCTAATCTATTTGGCGATCGCTTCGTTATTTTCTCCGGCGGCAAACTAGAATATCGCAAAGGGCAAGATATTGTAATTGCCGCTTTCAAACGATTTCGCGCCAAACATCCAGAGGCTTTGTTACTAACAACATGGCACAACTTCTGGCCTCAGTATATGCTGGGAATCGAACAAACCGGAAACGTTGCCGGACTTCCCAATATCAACGGCGACGGAAGTTTAGGAATTTCCCAATGGTTAGTGGCTAACGGTTTGCCAGTTGACTCATTTATCGACATCGGCTTAATTCCCAATCACCTCAGCGGACAAATTATGCGAGAAGCCGACTGTGCTGTTTTCACTAACCGCTGTGAAGGCGGCACTAATTTAGTCGCAATGGAAAGTATGGCCTGCGGAATTCCGACTATTTTATCAGCAAATACGGGTCATTTAGACTTAATTTACAGCCACATTTGCTATCCTTTATGGAGTCAAGGACGAGTTAAACCGACTGCTCCTTTTTCCGGTGTAGAAGGTTGGGGAGAGTCTGAGGTTGCAGAAGTTGTCGAGGCTTTGGAACAAGTTTATACTAATCGCGAAGAATCAAAACGTCGCGGTTTAGCGGCGGCTAACTTTATGCTGGATTGGACTTGGGAAAAACAGGTTAAGCGTTTTTTGGATGTTATATCAAATTCGCTTTAACAATCATCTTTTTCCGGCGAATAGAATTCGCTACTACACAAACAAAGTCCGTTTTTGCGGACTAAAGAATAAAAAATTCCGATTAACTTGCGATTTGTTTTAATAGCTTTTCAGCATTATTCACGCTTTCACTATCGTAAAGTTCCCGGTTGTAACAAACAATTCGTGCTACCAACTTTTGATGATATTGCTGAGCTTTGGCCAACATAGAACCCTGGGAACGCCGATAATTGACAACTACTTCTCTCGTTCCCAAAAAGGGAATATTGTGCTTGTGACAGTTAACCCAAAACTCCCAATCTTCGTAACCTTCCTTCATGCCAACTTTGTACCCGCTGACCAACTCTAAAAGAGATTTGTGATAGAGTGAAGACGGGTGAATCATGTTAGATTGCTTGATATTTTCGGGAGAATACAACTCGTAACTGGGTACTATGCGATTTTCAGTCCCAAACATTTGATAAGAACCAAATGCTACGCAAGGTACATTTGATTTTAAACATATTTCTAAAAGGTCACTCAAGGCGTTCTCAGCTAGGATATCATCCGCATCTAAAGGCATAATGTATTCACCGTTTGCGGCTGCTATGCCCGCATTTCTAGCACTTGAAAGCCCTTGATTAGTTTGTTCTACAAGCCTAATTTGATATTGGGAATTTGCTACTATTAAATTTTTGGCAACTGTGCTGGTAGTATCTAAGCTGCCGTCATTGACAATGATAATTTCCCAATTTTTGTAAGTTTGGTTAATCACGCTAGTTACTGCTTCCAGTAAAAAATGAGATTGATTGTAGCAGGGAATAATCACAGATACCAAAGGTCGATCTGCCAATTGTGGCGATGCTGTAACTTCTTTGAGACTTTCTGATTGTAAATTATGTACCGAATTTCTAGCAGTTTGCAAGCAGTAAAAATAAATCTTGGGATGAACGATGGCTAATTGATTCAGATCGGTATTTTGATATTCATTTATTAACCTCGGATATCCCGACAAGTATTCTTGTTTAACAAAAATTAAGATATTCTGAGCGTACCAAGGCTCTACTTTGTCATTGTTCCATATTTTTTTTCTCAAGCAGTCAATAACTGCATAGCCGTTTTTCTGAAAGTAATAAACCCAATATTGTGGCCACTGTTCGTTAACGTGTTCGACGCCTCCTTGAAATGGTATCGCAGCAGAAAACAGAATCACCGGTGCTAGTTGAGTGAGAGAATTAACAAAGTTTTCGGCACAGGTAGCCGGCAAATGTTCGGCAACTTCCAGAGAAATTGCTAAGTCAAATTTTCTGTTTATTTGCAGCGGTTGCTTTAAATCGGCGGATTGGAACTGATTTAAAGGAATTTGTAAAATAGTGCGATCGACATAATCGCCATCTATTCCCAAACAATCAGCAATTCCCAACTTGTAAAACGCAGCTAACCAACTTCCCGTACCGCAGCCCACATCTACCACACTTTTAGGTAAAATGGGTTGCAGCAAGTCTAACAGCAGGGGAATAATTTCTCTAGCAGAAGTGCGAGTTCCTTCTCCGATTAATAGGTAAAAATTTCTTGTATAAGATGACTGTTGGTTTTGATTGGTTGGGCTGGCTGTTTGAGAATTAATTGTCTCTAAACTGCTAATATTGTAACCGTGCAAATGTGCTGGCAACTGCCAGGAAATATTCGGGTCGGGTTGATGTTTTACTGGCTCGACATTGCCCCGCCAAGCAGCCCCCATAATTTGCATTGTTTGATATACTACCGTTTGCCATCCCATTTGCTTCAAGTAATCTAAGCCTTTACCAACATCTGGAGCGGTTAAATCGTGAAATAAAATTATTGCATCTTCCTCAGCCAATTTTTCACACGCAATGGCATCATTTAACGGCCCATCACCTCCGTGTTCTCCGTCAATAAAAATTAACGACCATTTGCGGTTGAATTGAGCGGAAAATTCTTCTACTCTTTGGGGGCTATAGCCGGGTATTAGCTCGACTGAGGTTTGAACGCCAGACGCATTTAGAGCACCTTGAATTGAATCGATTACGCTTTGTCTGATATCTTCTGTTTCTAACAGCGGATCGACGACATCTAACTCAACTCCTGCTAGGGCTAAGTGACAGGCAGACCACCCTAGCCAGCAGCCTATTTCTAATGCTTTTTTACCTTTGAATTGCAGGGCTGTATTGTAAAGAATATGTGCTTCGTCGCGACTGAGAAATCCGACTGAATTAGCACGGCGATCGACATACCAATTGTGCTTGATTTCCCGGCGCAAATAAGGCCAGGAACAAGTCTGAGTATCCCCAACAATCATGTTGGGAAAGTACGCATCTGGGAGAATAACTTTCAATCCGGGCGAGACGTAATCTCCGGCGGGCAGCAAAGTATTGTTGGTGATTTGCGATAACGGCGGTAATGTCATTTTTTTTGGTGTTAAATTAGGATAGTTTTGCTTTTTTAGCGGTTGGTATCGGAGACTAATTTCTATTTGATTTCCGTCCGTTGTTGCTAATTTTACCAAGTCGTGTTTGTGACCAGTGATGTGCAGAATGCCGATCGCCTCCTGTGGCAAATACGGCTCCACAAAACAGGCTTGGTGCTTGTCCCAAACTGGCAAACCAAAGTTGCAACTCCAGTTGCACCGAGCCGGCAGCATCTCTGTTTTGTCAAACATTTCAGTGCCGTAAACTAACCGATTTAAAGCTATTTGGTCCGTCATTAAAGAAACGTGCCGCTGCAATCCCTGTTCCAGATATTCTGCCCAAATTTGCCAATGGGGGGCGTTTTTTTGCAGCGCGAAAATACCTGCATTTATGGTTGGATAGCTGTGCAACTTTTGGGCTACTTCTTCGCCAAAAGCTGCTTGATAATCGCGGCAAACAAATTGCCAGTACCAAGGCAGTTTGCCGTAAGCTAAATAATAACCCCGATCGAGTTCTGGAACAACTGCTAAACCCCGTTTAGCAGCGCCTTTAACGAACAGTTTAACAGCTTGCCAATCTTGCACCCAAGCATCGGCATCTATCCAAAGGTAGATGTCAAAATTGGAAAAATATCGACGGAGGAACGGACGCGCTAAAAGGCCTTTGAGATAGTGAGGGGCTTCATTTCTGCCCGGAAAGTCAAAGTCCCAATCGGGCTTTTGAATGATATTAACTTGTGTTTTTAACCACTGCAACTGTTGGGGAGTACAGCCGAGATCGAAAAAGCCGATCGCCACATTTTCGCCCTCGGGTTTTTCCCGCACCGATAAAATAGTGCCTCGCACCAATTCAAAGTAATTTGCATCGGCGGCCGTAATGATGATAATCTGCATAAAATTAAATATAACTGAGATATTGCACGATTCTCAAGAAGCTTTTTATGGGCGTGCTCTTCGGCCGACCCCACAAAATTCACTCTTTGTGGAACGGGCATCTTGCCCGTTCTTGAGAATGGTGAAATATTTGAGATTTAACCAACTACTCTGAGAGAAAGTATACCACGGAGGAGGAATTGTGAAAAACCAAAAAGGGAAAGTTTATCTAGTCGGTGCGGGGCCTGGAGATTGTAACTTGATGACAGTGCGATCGCACAAACTGCTATCCCAAGCCGAAGTCTTAATCTACGACGCTCTAATCGACATCCCGCAACTCGAATTAATCCCAGCAACTTGTCGGAAAATCGAAGTCGGGAAACGTGGCGGCAAACCTTCCACGCAGCAGCAAGAAATTAACCGTTTGCTGGTAGAAAATTGCCAACTTGGAAAACAAGTAATCCGCTTAAAAAGTGGCGACCCGTTTATTTTTGGTCGTTCAAGTTCCGAAATTCAAGCATTAATCACAGCGGGCTGCAACTTTGAAGTAATACCCGGAATTTCTTCCGCCCTATCCGCACCTTTACTAGCAGGAATTCCCCTCACAGATCCGGTGATGAGCCGCTGTTTTGCAGTGATGAGCGCCCACGAACCGGATGCTCTTGAATGGGAAGCTTTAGTGCAGATAGAAACTTTGGTAATATTGATGGGAGGACGCAATTTAAGCGAGATAATCTGGCAATTGCAAAAGCACGGACGATCGCCCGAAACTCCGATCGCCATTATCCGAGATTGTGGCCGTCCCGAACAGCAAATTTGGCTCGGCACTCTCTCCAACATTGTACAGCAAACAGCAGGTCAATCTCTATCGCCTTGCGTGATCGTAATTGGGGAAGTAGTCAGATTGCGCGAATATTTAATCCAGCCAGAAAGCACAAATATGCTCGATACACCTGTCACCACTAATAACAGCCCATTGCCGCTAGCAGGAAAAACCATTTTAGTCACGCGATCGGTTTCTCAGTCGGCTGAATTTAGCGATCGACTCCAGCAACAAGGAGCCCGCGTTATCGAAATGCCCGCCTTAGTAATTGGGCCGCCGTCTACTTGGGAACCATTAGACAGTGCGATCGCACAATTGTCAAGCTTTCACTGGTTAATTCTCACTTCCCACAACGCTGTAGACTGCTTTTTTCAACGATTACAAGCAAAAGGCAAAGACGCCCGGAGTTTGTTTGGTATTAAAATCGCAGTAGTCGGGAAAAAAACTGCAGAAAGTTTGCGATCGCACTCTCTACAACCAGACTTTATTCCCCCCAACTTTGTCGCCGATTCCCTAGTCGAGCACTTCCCCGATAACTTGCAAAACTGCAAAATCCTATTTCCCAGAGTAGAAAGCGGCGGGAGAGAAATTTTAGTAAAAGAATTCACCGCCAAAGGAGCGCAAGTAATAGAAGTGCCAGCTTACCAATCTTGCTGTCCCGAAACAATCGATCCGATCGCCCTATCCGCACTCCAAAATCAAGCCGTAAATATCATAACATTTGCCAGTTCCAAAACCGTCCAGAACTTTTGTCACCTCCTAGAAAAAAGCCCGCAGTTGTCCGGATCTCAGGATTGGTTGGAAAACGTTTGCATTGCATCCATCGGCCCGGAAACTTCCAAAAGCTGCCAAAATTTATTGGGTAAGTTAGATGTGGAAGCCAAAGAATACACGTTAGACGGATTGACTGAGGCGATCGTTGAATGGGTTGCAGGATATCAAAATGTATAAGTGCGCTCGAACAGTAGTTGATTCTCTAATCTGTAGGTGGTAAAAGGGTTATAATAACAATTTTAAATTTTTTTGGCTAAGGACACGGCAGTGCCGTGTCCCTACAGATGCTCGCGTACAATCTCTCGGTTGCAAAACTTTTATGAATTAGGATAAAATAGTTGTAAAATAACTAGGAGGAAATATGACCGCCAAAGACCAACTTCTTCAAGAACTAGACCAAATACCAGAACCTATGTTGAAAGAAGTGCTTGAGTTTGTACTAGCCCTGAAGGCAAAACAGCCTGTAAAATCCGAAAAAAGTGATGTTTGGAACGCTTACCTAGCATCTAAAAAAGAACGAGAGGAGGTTTACCGTCGCCTTGCCAACTCCTAAATTTCTCTCTCTAGATGAAGTGCTAGAACTTCATGCAGACCAGATTTCTAGCTTTGGTGGCACTCCCGGTGTCAGAGACGAAGGCTTGTTAGAGTCGGCTTTGGCTCAACCGCAAGCAACTTTTGGCGGTCAATTTTTGCATCCAACAATTAGCGAACAAGCGGCCGCATATCTCTATCACATAGCGATGAATCATCCATTTATTGACGGCAATAAACGAACGGCTTTTGCGGTGATGGATACTTTTTTGCGTTTAAATGGTTGTACTCTGAATTTGACGGACGATCGAGCATATGATTTAGTCATGCGAGTCGCAGGGGTAACGATGACTAAGGAAGAATTAAGCACCGAGTTCGAGTCATGTATTTTGGAGCTTTAATAAGTAAGTTGGGCAGCCTTCATTGAGATTAAGTAAGGTGCGGCGTACTCACCCTACATTGAAATAGCGAATCGCGGAACAAAAAAGCGAGTAAAATTATCACTAAAGAACAAAGCCGATCGCATGGGCGTCAAATCAGTAATAAAACTCAACACAAAAAAACTACCAAGGATCGATCGCCCTTTCTCTGCCAAATCCCGCTACCCAACTACTAATTAGCAATAGCCATGAATATAAATTTTTCTCGTTACGACACCTTAACCACCCTGCTAGCAGGAACTACGGCAGCCTTAACCATAGTCATCAGCCAACCCGCGATCGCCAAAACTCCCCAAGAAGTCGCCAGCATCGCCGGGCCGCTGACAGTACAAATTAACAGTTCCCTAGGAGACGGTTCAGGCGTAATTATTGCCAAAAACGGCAAAACTTACACAGTTTTAACAGTCAACCACGTCGTAGAAAAAGCAGACGTGAAATACACCGTTCGCACGTCGATCGGCAAAAACTATCAAGCAACCTCCGTCACCCGCTTGCAAACCGCCGAAACTGACCCGGATTTAGCCGTAGTCAAATTTGAAAGCCCTGAAGAATATCCAGTCGCGACGATCGCAGATTCCGATCAAGCCGTCATCGGCACTCAAATCTTCGTTTACGGCTATCCCGCTACGGGCGGACTTTTCGGCGCTGAACGAGAACCAGAACTCTCTCCCGGACTCGTTACCAGCCGCCCGCGCAACCGCCCGGAAGGTTACACTTTGCGGTATCAAGCCGTAACTTGGAGTGGCATGAGTGGCGGCCCAGTTTTTGACTCCGAAGCCCGAGTCATCGGTTTACACGGACAAGGGGAATTTGGTTTTGCACAAACCAGTTCCGGCGAAGTCGCCCCGATTAAAACTGGATTTAATGCAGCAGTTCCAATTAATACATTTATCGCGAAGCTGGTGGCGGCGGGAATCAACAAATCCGAGTTGAAAGTAGACAATACTCCCGCAACTCAAGGCCCCGTATCCACCATTAATCCTCAAGACGCCCAAGCTTATTATTTTCGAGGACTTTCGCGGTTAGATCAAGACAATCCTTGGGACGCGATCGCCGATTTCAACAGAGCACTCGCTTCTAAGCCCAATTACACTCCGGAATTGTACTTCAACATCGGCAATGCCCGCACTCTCCTCACCAGCACCAGCATCGATTCAACCCGCGCGCCCAGCGCTATTCAAGCATACACGCTGGCGATCGAAGCCAATCCCGGTTTTGCAGACGCCTACTACAACCGAGCTTTAGCTTACCTGGACAACAAAGATAAACCGAAAGCAATTGCAGACTTTCAGAAAGCAGCAGAACTTTACAAGCAAGGCGGAAGAACCAGCGCCTATCAAGACGCGCTTAACAGAATCAAACAATTGCAGTAGAATTAGAAGTTAATAATTAAGAATTAAAAATGAGATTATTCATTTTTAATTCTTAATCTACTTTGTACAAACAGCAGGTAAATAACCAGGACTGCTATCACCTTAAACCTAAATTCCCTCATCAAATTAACTTCTGAACAGTTTTATCAACTGTGCGAAGAAAACCCCGACTTGAAACTAGAACGCAGCGCCAACGGAGAATTAATCGCCATGCCGCCAACCGGAGGAGAAACAGGGAAACGCAACTCAACAGCGAATGCTCAAATCTGGACGTGGAACGATCGAACTGAACTCGGAGAAGTGTTTGATTCCTCCACAGGGTTTACTCTGCCCAATAAAGCCGATCGCTCTCCCGATGTTTCCTGGGTATAAAAATCCCGCTGGGAAGCTTTGACACCAGAACAAAAAGACAAATTTATCCCCCTATGTCCTGATTTTTTAATCGAGTTTCTTTCTCCGAGTGACAGATTAACAAAGACTCAGGAAAAAATGCAATAATATATGGAAAATGGCTGCCGTTTGGATTGGCTGATTAACCGCCAAAAACGGGAAGTTGAAATTTATGGTCCCGGTCAAGAAGTGGAAGTTTTACAATCTTCTCAAACCATTTCTGGGGAAAATGTTTGGCCGGGATTTGTGCTAAATTTGCAAAAAATTTGGAATTAGTAAATTCCAATTATAGTTCAAACAATTCAAGCTAAAAATGTCACCTTAGAAGAATTAAAAACGCTTGTTGACCTGCAACTTTTCACAGACAACCAATTTTTCAGAGAATGGCAAGACGAATTGCCAGAAATCACCGAGTTTCAGAAACGACAGCTAGATCAGATTAAAGCAGGTTACTTCAACTTGCTAGAGTATCCGCCGATGCTGGAAAAAACCATCAGTTTGTCGATCGTCTCTCCGCTGTTATTTGCCGGCGAGTTTTATCTGCATCCTTTCTACATTAAACCAGAAAAATCCGTCGAAATTTCCGAAGAAGATGAAGGCGTTATCATCAAAGGCCGCATCGACACTTTAGTTTTAAAAGAGCTGTTGTGGCTGATGGTAATAGAATCGAAACGAGTTTCATTTTCGATCGAAGCGGGATTGGCGCAAATCTTAGCTTATATGCTGGCAAATCCCAACCCGGAAAAACCTAGTTATATCATGTCCGGGAACACGCCCATAGTAAAATGAATAAGTATGCCTTCAGTCGCCAGCATCCACGCTCTCCCATGC
>NZ_JAUBQW010000091.1:0-26547 GCF_036701485.1 Microcoleus sp. Pol11C3
CTCTTCTGGCGCTTTATTAATGTATCAACTCTCCCCTGAGTTGTCAAGCTTTTTGCGAAAATATTTTTGACTTTTTTCGGAACCTATACACACCAAGGGTTTCGGCCAGAAAGCACTGCTTGGCCATCCGCACAGCACGACTCGTCTTTTAACTATGGGGTCTTTTTTTGGATAAAAATACGGCTTTTGGGCGGACTATTTCCCGCGCATGGGTAGAAGAACTCAGTGGTTCAACCTGATGATGGGGCTTACTTGGAGTATAGGTAAAGCAAAGTTAGAGTGTAAGGTGTGAGGCTGCATCATGGGGTTAGGATGACATAAGCAGGCTGGTGCATGAGTCATATATATTATTAAGTGGTGTCTGCATTTCTTGGACTTTACTGAGGGAAGTGTGGGTCTTAGATTGAGCCGATCGCCCTTAACAATTCCTCTGATTCAAAATCCAGAAGTTGACACGACACGGTACTCTAACCCTGAGCAAACTCCCAGGAATCGATCGCCCGCAAATACACTCCCTGAATTACACCCCGAAACTCCTTCAGTTACCCCACTTATCAGCCTTTGATGATCGAGGGCGAGTTGGTCTCCTCAACATCTACATCTAAAAAGTGCAAGTGACTCTCTTCCTCAGTATTGACAGCAATCACCAAACCTCTATTCCCCCAGGGAGCTATCGCCCGGGGTGAGGCGGGGCTGCTAAAACTCCCTACTTGAATCCCTTGACTGTTTAACACTTCTATCTGCCCCCCAACATCTGCCAACACCCATCCCCAATTAGCCACACAAGCAGACACGGGCAAACTTTCAAGCGGAATTCGCGCTACCTTGAGCGGCCACAATTTCAGCAACAGCACCGCCGCTTTACCACCTTGGGGAATTCCCAGCAAAGTATAAGGCTCAGGTGTCAACAGCATCTGTCCGACGCTGGCAGACAACCGCACAGAACCCACCGGCGTGCCGCGGCGAGTGTAAACTCTAAAAATAGTTTGGGGATTTTTTGGCTCGTTGTCCGGCCAAACTGCTAAGACGTGTCGCCGATCCAAAAACATTAATTCTGGTAAATAGTGTTCTGATAACGGCACAGTAGCGATCAGCTTCAGGACTTTTTTCTGATCGCCAGCAGTGCTGTTTCCAGCTAAAGAATAAAAACGCAGTTCGCCGGGAACGGCTACTGTCAACCAGTGGCCGTGAGGGTCAACAGCAGCTTTTAAAGCATCAGGACCTTGCCTCAAACCCATATCGAGCAGGCACTGAGGCTCCCAAGAGTCTTCGTTGAGCCAGTAAAGTTTTTGGGGAGTGAGAACGCAGCAGCCGTGGGAAGCAGGTAAAATGCCGCGCACGATTTCCGGCATTAATGAAATAGAAATAGACATTTCTCCTGTAACTAGCTGTTTTCCCGGCTGAGACCACACCTTCACCTCTGTACCTACAACAGCATAGAGATACGTTTCAGTGGCAATTAAAGCGGTCAACGGTGCTGGAAGTATCAGTGGCGTGGGGTGCGAAAGCGAATAGCGCACAGTCCCAAGTAAATTAATCGCCGACAGTGATGCTTTTTCCTCTTCAACTTCTAGCAAAGACTCAGTTTCAGACTTCAGACTTTTATCACCACTGGTTGTGGGGCTTTCCCAGGGAATAATGCAGTCGCCCAATTGCCTGACAGCCGGGTCGTACATGATCAAACGCAGAGCTTGAGCCATTTGGGAAGCACTGGCAAAACGGCGGGCTGGGAGCTTTTCTAAAGATTTTTTGACTATTGCTTGCAAAGGTTCGGGGATGGCGTCGGGAAATTGCAAGCGTTGATTCAGGTGTGCCCACCTCAAGTCCCCGGGGGTTCCCCCGAAAGGGCGGTAGCCCATTAGCAATTCAAACAGCAGAATTCCTACTGCATATATATCTGACATAGGGGAAAAAAGACCGTAAAACCGCTCAGGGGCCATGTAAGCGGGGGAACCTACGGTAGCGTCGGGAGAAATTTCTTGGTGGAGGCGAGTGGTACCAATTTCAGGCAGCCGACGCGCGATGCCAAAGTCAGAAAGCCGGGGCGACCAACCTTTGGCTCCTAGGGTTAGGAGGATATTTTCGGGTTTGATGTCGCAGTGAACTACGCCTCGGCGGTGCGCGTAGTCTAAGCCAGCTAAAACTTCCATGACTAGCTGTAAACCTTCGAGCAGACGCAAGGGGCGGTCTTGTTTGAGCAGGTTGCGGAGGGTTCCTCCCTCACAGTAGTCCATAACCAAGTACCTGCCTGTAGCTGTGTGTTCTAGAGCTCGGCAGGTAACAATGTTCGGGTGCTGCAAGGTGATCAGAAACCACAGCTCTCGCAAGAATTCGCTAGTTGGGGCTTTTTGATGACTAAGTTCTTTGAGAGCAACCAGTTGGCTGGTGAGGCGGGAGTCCTGGGCGGGAGCTTCTCGAACGCTGGCACAAAAGACTCGACCAAATTGTCCTTGTCCGACTAGCCCTAAAATGCGGTACTTAGAATGTTGCATCGGTCTAATTATAGATAAAGCTTGAGCTAGTATTAAAATATGTAAATAATTCTGACAAAAATTCAAATTTTTGAATCGATCGCCAGCTACAGCCTATGTTATCTCAGGTTCATTCTCAGCCTCCTTGAGAGCGATCGCACACTCAGACCTACTAAAATCCTTGAGCTTCGGAATCACTATCAATTTTGCTGGATGCCGATACCCGCTCGGGAACTACCTGTGGCTGCTATTTTAGTCGATCGCGACTATTACAGTTTTTTCAAGGCCATCTAGAAAGTATCTAAGGTTTTAGCTTTTCAAGGCTAAGCTGGGGAATCCGGGCGAGGGAACAGCGATGACCAAAACAGAAGTGCGGTTATGCAAGAGGGATTAGAGAGCCACAAGCCGATTCTGTCGTCAAGGCATCTTAACCTTTTTGAGTGTTAGCCAAATTTTTTTGAGCTTTGAATAAGTTGATCGTAACTTGCTAAATACTGAACTTGACAGGAGCAAACATCAATATGGTTAAAATTATTAAACTAGATCCAATTGCGGAGGAAATAGCAGTCGAAACCCGATCAAATATCCTGTCTGCCTTACTTTCCAAAGACTTAGACGTTCTCAAGGAATGCGGGGGGCGGGGAATGTGCGCTACCTGCCATGTTTATATTAAAGAAGGCATGGAAGGCTTGTCGGACATGAACCGCCGCGAGAGAAGGACGTTGGAAGTCATTACTACGGCTAAAGCCAATTCGCGACTTGCTTGTCAGGCTCAAATTATGGGCGAGGGTGTGGTTGTACAGTTGCCTGCGGGGATGTACATTAATGCTATTGAAAATGTCGAAGCTCTGATCGGTCGCCGGGCCCAGCAAGATTTATTACACCCAATTACGGGTCAAGTAGTTGTAGAATCAGGTAAGTTAATTACTCGTTCTATCGTTACACAGCTTAATGAAACCCGTTTTCAAGTAGGACAGTATTTAGTTCGGACTAAAGAAGCTTAAAACTGATATGTTTGTATTTTAGTAGTAGAGAAAAATCTATGTTGAGCCAACTTGCGCGTTTGAGCATGGAAGCAGACGGACGCTACGCCAGTGCAGAAGAACTCCAATTTTTGAAAGACTACTTTCAGTCTTTGAATCACCGGATGAGTGCTTATAAAAAACTTCAAGCCTCTGAAACAGAAATTATGCGGCAAGTGGAAGCACAAATGCTGTCTCTAGACCCTAGTTTATTTCGGCGGGGGGCTAACGATGTCACTGAAAAGTGCCGTGGAGATATTGTGCGGGTGTTGAGGCATTCGGCGGCAGCACTATTGATTAATGATACGGAACGATTGCGCGATCGGCTACTACTTTGGTTGCAAACTATTTTAGGCGCTGTTCAAGTTAGAAATAGTGCAACCGTGACCTACGATGTGATGAAAAAGGTACTCAAACAATATCTCACGGTGGAAGAAAGGAACCTATTTTTTCCGATTCTGGACATCAACCGCACTTTACTAGGCAAATAATCAAGGTTGACAAGTTAACGCTGATAAACCGTGCCGTTAGGAAGAGTGGCTCCAATCAACTTTGCTCCCGTCAAATCCGCCTCAGTGAGAATGGCTCCCCGGAGGTTGGCTCCTGTCAAGTCAGCTTTCTGCAAGTTGGCTTTACTCAGGTTAGCTTTGCTCAAGTTAATTTCATGGAGGCAAGAATTAGACAGGTCGGCATTGATCAGGTAGGCTAGACTCAAGTTGGCTTTGCTGAGGTTTGCCCCGCTCAAGTTAGCTTCCATCAGATAAGCACCGCTCAAGTTGGCTTCGTTCAACAATGCCTCTGCCATATTGATTCCAGTTAAAAGTTTGCGGCTCAAGTCTACACCGCTGAGGTCGGCCCCGCTGAGGTTAATACCGCTTAAGTGGCTGCCATTCAAAGTAATGTTTCTCAGGTAGGTTTTGCTGAGGTCTGCTTTGCACAAATTGGCTCTATCCAAGCAAGCTTCGCTAAGGTCTGATCCGATCAAGCACGCGCCGTTTAAATAGGCTTGAGTGAGATTAGTTCGCCTGAGATTAGCTTTCAACAGGTTGGCTTTGCTGAGGTTAGCACGGGTTAAGTTGGCTCCGGCTAGGTTGGCTTTGGATAATTCGGCTCCGGTGAGCTGTGCTTCGGTCAAGTCTGCCTCTTTCAGACTCGCTAGACTTAAGTAAGCATCTTTGAAGTTTGCCCCGTTGAGATTGGCTTTAATCAGATAGGCTTTACTGAGATTGGCCTCGGTGAGAACGGCTTTGGTCAGATTAGCGGCGCTCATATCTGCACCTATGAGATTAGCATTGGGAAGATTTGCTCCAGTCAGGTTTGCCCAATTCAGATGAGAGCCGGCTAGGTTGGCGCCGGTGAGATTGGCACCGATGAGATTGGCCCCGCTCAGACTGGCTGCCATGAGGTTGGCGCCGGTGAGATTGGCTCCGCTGAGGTCAGCTTTGCTGAGATTGGCTCGGCTGAGATGGGCTTTTGTGAGGTCGGCACCGCTGAGGTTCGCACCGATTAAATAGGGTCGTTGCTGGTGTTGGTTGAGGTTTGCCAAAATTAGAGTTGGGGCATCGTTGGAACGGTATAAATCGATCGGACTCAACACAATGCCGCGCAGATTTGCCAGTCTAAAATCTCTTTCGCCGGCTGCATATCGAGTTAGAAGTTCATTGGCGTCCATTAAGTTCTAGCACAATGTTTGAGGTTTTGATTGCTTTTAAATTTTATGAGTTTCTAGAGTAAGTTAGGCAGTTTCTAGCTGCTAGTTATTATCAGGTTTAATTTGAATTTATAAAACCTGATTTTTAACTCAGGAGCTTTTTTATAATTTAACTCACAGTTTTGATGATACGGTCGATAATATGGGTGTAAAACACTCGATTTGACAGCTATTAGCAACAAAGTAATAGCTGTCAAATCACTCAGTTTTTTTGAAAAAGTTGACTGAGAATAGCTTCATGGTCTTTTCCTTCTTCGACCATAGAATCGCCCGGTTGTAGGCGATCGCGCAGCCCTAAAATAAAGCGATTGCAGTCCGAACCCAATGATTCGCAGGATGTTTGCAGGCAGTGAAGTTCTCGACCCGTAAGCTGACTAAAGAAAGAACTTAAAATACCTGCTTCTAAAAAACAGGCTGGTCGCTTAGATTTGGGGGCTGTTTTAGCAAAAAGAGAGTTAGCAATTTTTACTATTAAAAATCCATGTTCGGAAGAGCTGGGGTCAAGCTCAAATGTTCCCCATCCATGAGTTTTCCAACACTGCTGCAAGGACTGAAGAAATTCTACCATTTCCATTTCAGAAACTGGCTGACCGTAGTATTCGCTGACTTCTTCGCAAAAACGCACGTAGAAGTTTTTACCCCACCAGCGACCGCAGTTGAAAAGCACGAGGCGGGAGGCTTGACCTGTTTCTTGTTCTAAGCCGATATAAATGGCTTGAATCAGTGTTTCTGGGAGTGCTAAGAGCCGATCACCCCGGCGGTTTTCGAGGAGGCCGAGTTCGAGGTCGCCTCGGACGTAGGCATCGCTGGCAAAGTAGTTTCCAGGGAGTCGGGGCTGTTTGAGTAAGTCGGCAATATTAATCATCGGAAATTGGGAATTGGGAATCGGGAATTGGAAATTGGGAAGAAAGCTGATTATTTATTACCTTGGTCAATAATAATTGACTGTGCTTGGTCGAAAAATGGTTGCAATATAGCCCGGGCTTGCTCGGAAAGCAATTCTTTTAAACGAGTTTGCAGCAGATTGTAAACAGTTGCTTCGATATTGTGAGTTTGGTGGGCTTCGACTATGCCGGAAAGCCAGTCTACAAGGCGCTGTTCTAGAAAATTTGGATCGTTCAGCAGCATAGCCATAGCGCAGTACCGCAAGACTAACACCCAGTGTTTGAGCGATCGTTCTAAAATTTCTTGTTTTTCGTCGGGGAATGTTTCTTGTAGTTTGTTGGCTACTGGTTGGAAGATGCTTGCTTCCTTCTCTCGCAAAAATTCGTAAATTTTTAAGCGCTGGACAAGGGTTACAGCTTGACGCTTAAAAGCTATGAGTTCTTCGCCTTTTAAAAAGCGGTTTTCTGCCTGATCTAGCAGCGCCTCAATCTCAGGGTGCATGATTTTAATTAAGTGGTAATCGGTAATTGATAAAAGGAAGGAAGTTCGGCAACGAGCAATGTACGGGATTTAACGGATTTAACTTATGGATTTTGAAGGAGGAGGAAAGAGGGGTGAGGGAGATGGATGAGGGATTGCCATATTTTTTATTTTCCATTCCCTACACTGATTAAAACAGGTCAAATAGGTCATCAATGGTGACTTCTGCTTGTTCAGAAATAGAAATTACGGGCAAGGGTGGCGGTAGGGGTAGGGCACCTACTTCCGGAATTCCTTCCCAAGAAATAGCTTGAAAAAAGTCAGCTACTGGTTGGGTTAAACTCAGAAGTTGACCGGGGGTCGAGCCTTTTGGGGTTTCTAAAGATTTTCCCAGCCAATTATAGTGACCAAAGAATTCTTGGACAGATTGGTCCAACCATGAAGTTTGACTTTTCATCTTTCTTCCTGCCTGGAGAAATCCACCATCGCACTTTCGATCGCGAAATTGGTGGGAGGAAAGGCAGGGCAGGGGATGTGCCTTTCCAGGTTGTTTACCGCAATATTTCACCGTGTTGCAGTCGATTTTGAATATCGCGGGCGTTGGCACCTTCGTTGAGCCAGAATGCTGCTGCATCAATTTTATCTGGGTTGCCAAGCAGGAACTTGCAATAGGTTTCTCCCATTGAGTAACATTGGAGTTCTATGCAGCTCAGAGGCTTTTTGACTAAAGAGCCGAAGAAACCGGCGAACAAACCAGCGTATAGGTGACAAACTGGTTTGCCTACGTCGCCCAATGTGCGAGCAACTGCTGAGTCAAAGAGGTTGATGAAGATGCAGCCGTGTTTGCGATCGCTCATGTCCACTTCCCAGCGACCCCAACCTTGAGCCGTGAAAGGCCACCACCAAGTTTCTAGCAGAAACATGAGATTTGACTGGCGAATGTTCTGGCTGTATTCGGCACTAAACCATTTTTGAAAAAATTCGGAATCTTGGAGTCCCCACTGGCAACCAATAGTATACATGATGACAGAGGACGCGGGGCCGACTTCTTCTTCGAGCCCCTCCACCAAACCGATAATGAAGTCTTCGCTGGTAAAAATGTTGCGCGACTCATTCCAGTCGTCAATTGTACCCATCTGGCGATCGAAGGCAAAAAAATCCTGAAATCTATAGTGGCTGTGAGTTTTAGGATGCTTTTGCTTCAGTAGCGATTCGCTGTGGGGGGAGATTTCTTTTTTGGCGGTAGAGACCATTGGCGGGTTATTCCTTTTTGGTGTAGTTTGGTGAAAATTAGATTCAAATAGACTGGTCTGTGTATCCAATTTAACTTTATTTTTCTAAAGGCAGGCACAGGGTATAATTTTTTACTGCAATATAAAAATTAAAAATTCTAGGATGCTAAATTTGGGGGCTTGTTGGGAGTTCTGCCTTCGGACAACTGCTCTCTGAGTGCTGGCGAAAGTGAATATAACCTTAAACGGCTATGTGTTATCGTTTTGTGCAAGCTGTCCATTATATATATAGGGCATATGGGGATGAAACATCACGCTTGTATTGCAATAGGCATCAATCAATATCAGTTACTCCAGCCTTTGAGTTATGCCCAAGAGGATGCAGAGGCACTGTACGGTTTTTTGACTGAGGAGGCGGGTTTTGGGCCGGATGGATGTCTGCTGATGACGGATAGCTCGCCGTCGCTGTGGGGTCAATCTACATATCCAAATCGGGAAAATATTCTGAGATTGACCCAAAGCCTGTGCGCGGAACATGTGCAACAGGGAGATTTACTCTGGTGTTTCTTTAGCGGCTACGGTGTCAGCTATGAAGGTAAGGATTATTTAATGCCGGTTGACGGAAATCCGGCTGACATTCAGGGTACGGGGATTCCGGTAGAGTTGCTGTTGAATACTCTGAAAAACGCTCCTACGGAAACGGTATTGGTGCTGGTTGATATGAACCGCAGCCAGATTGTGAAAGGGGGGGAAACGATCGGCTCTCAAACGGTTGAGCTGGCGCGGGAACTGGAAATCCCAACGGTGCTTTCTTGCCGCCCGAATCAAGTTTCGCGGGAAACTTCGGCTTTGCGTCAGGGGTTTTTTACGACCGCGCTTTTGGAGGGGCTACGCTCGGGACAGTGCACGACCATTAAGGGTTTAGACCGTTTTTTGAGCGAGCGGCTGCCGGAGCTGTGTGACCACCATTTGCGTCCGAAACAAGAACCTTTGATGGTGGTGAATCCTCCTGGAAAGGCTAATTTGGTGATTTTCCCGGATGCTTCTGGGGTGCAAAATGCTGTATTGGCAGGACGCAATGGCAATATGGCGGTTAATACGGCTGATGGGTTCGATCGCCCGGAAATGGCTACGGCTACGGCTCGAATGGATATGCCTCCGGCAGTTCGCAACGCTGAGGATTCTTCGGTTGAGATGTCGCCTGTGTCGCAGCCGAATGCTGTGGGCGCTGCCGATCGGGGGGGCGATGAACCGAACTTGCAAAAGCCGAAGGATGAGCATAATGGGGGATCGGATAAATCGTTTTTGCAGCAGCTAGTTTTGTGGAGTTCAGCTACGGCTTTAGTGCTGCTGTTGGGTGTTTTTGTGACAAACAAATCAATTTTTATTGGTCAGCAGGAGGGAGATCCTCGATCGCCTGCTGAAAATGCCCAAAAGTCTGGCTCTCAAAAATTTACTGGTACTGGGGGGTCGCAGAACCAACCGCGGGCGGTGCAAGCAGGGAGTGGAACCAAGCAGCCACCATCGAGCCAGCAGGTGTGGGCTGAGGCAAAAACTTTCCTCAAGGATGGTTCGGCTTCTAGTTTTAATAAAGCAGTGGTTAAGGCTCGAACGATTCCTGCTAGCGATCCGCTTTACCCGCAGGCTCAGCAGGATATTGAGCGCTGGAGTTTGACGATTTTGGATATAGCTAACGGGCGGGCTGCTCGGGGCGATTTCCAGGGGGCGATCGGGGCGGCTAAATTGATGCCGGATGTCAATAAGCCTGTGTACAATCAGTCGAAACAGGCGATCGCTCAGTGGCAGGAGCTATCCAAAGACCAGGATGTAAATATTGCTTTGCTATCGGCTGCTAAGGGTCAAATTAAGCGGGGGGTTGCCTCTTCTTACAGTAAAGGCATCCAGCAAGCTAATAAAATTGAACCCGGTCAGCCGAAGTATGAAGAAGCTCAACAGTTAATTGGAGAGTGGAGCGAAAGTATTCTCAAAATTGCTCAGTTGCGTAGCTCTCAAGGAAAGCTGAAAGAGGCTGTTGAATCTGCTTCGCTTGTGCCGTCGGGTACTAAGAGCTATCAGCAGGCTCAGAAGTATATCGCAAATTGGAAAACTAAGCTCCAACGCCCGAAAAAAGGTTGATTTAGTTGATAATTTCTTGGTTTACCACCGGGAAATTATCTTAGCGACTGGTCGAAATAGGTCGAGCGATACCCCTTGATACTGCAAAAAAAGACCTACATACCGATAATTTAAAACCAATAATTTTATTCACCATTTCCCCTCCGCAGCTTCTGCGCGAGGGGATTTTATATGCTCCCTGGTTGGTTGTTTTTTGTAGAGTGAAAGATATCGTATGAGCTGATTAATTGGGGCTGCATAATAGTGGGATGATTTTGATTGTTTTTGTGGATGGGTTCATGAGACCGAAGGCGTGTATTTTCAAAGCAGGCGGGACGCCTAACCCCTACTCACCACAATAATCCTCAAATTGTGCAACGCCGATTAATTAATATCTTTAATTAACGTCCAGAGTTCCCTCAACCGACGCCTCCATTCAAAAACGAGTTTTTTAAACAATAAGGATGGCTGTAAAGGTATATTTTTATTAATTATAAACCCGTCGTAAATGAGTTAATTATAACTGCAAGTTAAAAGAGTTAATTTTTGTCTTTTGTCACGCAGGGTTATCAGCTTAATCTATAGTTAATTATAACTTTAGTGATCCGCAAATAGGGCTATATCAAATTGCTATATAAGGCCAAGATCTAAGGGAAAATTTCCTTTAAAAATCGCCTAGGCAGAGCTAATTTTTTATCAGTTTTTGTAGGCTATTAGGATCGATCGACGGATGGAAGACTGTTTAAAATTGTGCTGTTTTTAAATTATTAGCAGTGACATATCTGTTATGAATTATACAAGTTGAGCCGTTACTGGCAATTCTAGCCGACGAACGATAGCCCCCAATGAATCCAGAAAACAGATTCACCGCCACAGAGCGTAAAATATCTGGATTCGCAAGCTGCGACTCTTCGGCGCGGACATCAAAAAGCTGCCTTAATTAACACAAATAAGGGCTTTGCAAGACAAGAAAAAAAATATATCATTGAGAAACAAGAATAAAAACTTGCTCGCTTATGGTAGCCCCGGTAACAACACGTATGCCTGAAGTTATAGTCCACAGCGAGACAGAGGGGCAGCTCTAAATCAATAGGGTGAGGTGGTTGTGTCTGAATGTTAAGAGGGGCAATCGAAGAGGAAGGTTCGGCGAGCGATCGCTTCCCAATGGAGGATGGTAAAACCTAAGAAGGGAAGGAGTTGGAGACAATGCTAAACTTTTTGAGTTCACGAGAGTAGCGTTAGCACTAAACTCTGCCGTATAGGGGGAAACGAGCCAAATTTGTAACAGTTCTTAACTATAAATTATTCTGCCAAAACTGCTAGCATAGTGACACTTTTGCTAACAAAAACAGATAAAGTAAATAAAGTTGGCTAGCTCTAGAGGTCCCGATCCCCATCCTGGGGATGTGGAATCAATTTGATTCTTACCAAAGGGTTTTAGAGTTACACTTGGAAACAAAGCATCGCTATTTAACTGAGTTCTTTAGTTACTTTTACTTTCAGCTATGAACGTGGATTTTATCAAAGCCCAAGTCAGGTTGCTACAGGGTGCAAGTTCATCGGAGCGAGAGACCCTTATTAAGAACATCGGCGTCTGTGCTGGCGTGATCAGACCGGGAGAGTACGTGACTCCTCAGCGGAAGCACGCCATCACTCTCTGGCTGCAAACAAATGCGGTTCGGCTCCGGCTACCCCAACTTCCTCTGGATTTATCGGGCCAAAAGCCTTAACAAGGAAGTAATCAAGGGGTAACGACAGAATGAAAGAAATTAGTCAATCTTTCCTAAAAGTGTTTTTTTATTGAGCTGTACAGGATCAATGAAACACGATTAAGATTGAAAAAATGTTTGTAGGGAGAGTTGGGTTCAAAAAGACGCCTGCGGACAAGAAGCGGCCGACCGCCTTGGCAGAAGCAGGAAGTGAAGGTCAAACCTGCTAGAAAAGTAGATTTGAGTAAGTTTCACAGAACGGATTATTGTGCACAACTATAACCTAGGTTATTTGCTTTTAGATTTGAGATTCACGATTTACCTCGTGCTGCATAAATTTCCTATTTGTGGATCGAGTGAAAAATCATCCCTATTCAATAGGTATAACTAATTACAGGGGCAGTCATTGAACTGCCCTTACTTTTGAAACGCGAGGCGAAGCTGCTGCTAGTTAAGTAGTAGTTCCGAATTAATTACACAATATTTCTCCTGAAACCCTTGCCCAGCAAGGAGTCTTTATGTAATAAATTTTGTGTGGTTACTTACAATAAACGCATCTACTTGCAGATAGAGTTTAGGTGCACTCTTATATAAGCTGCAGCGCCTGTATATTGTCTGTTATGTTCGAGAGGGGAGGCGGAGAGGATTAGAGGAGATTTGATAGGGAATTAATATCCTCAAACAGAAGGAGTTATTACAATTAACTTGCTTTCTCAAATATTGGTCAACAAAAATACTGTGCCGAAGAAACAAAAATTTCCTTATTTAGTGGGTTCCCGATGGACTTCACACCAAAAAACTTGGGGGTGGCGACACTTCCAAGTAGTCAATCGAAAAAACGAAGGTAAATGGGTATTTGCGGAAATGGTGGCGGCTTGCGATCCAAATGTCCGTTTTTGGCTGAACGCCACACAGCTCAAAGACCGATCGCTCTGGCAAGCTGGATGGCAGTCTACGCAAGAATTAGAGGAATTAGAAACAGCAGACTAAAAGACAGCGCTTTGGGGTAGAGTTATGTAGACATTGGTAATGGGCAATAGCAACAGGGCAAAATAATGAAAAAAAAGTTGTGTTATTGGTGTGTTTGCTAATTAGTGCTGGATTGGGCGGTGGATTTTGCGAAGAGTCTATCGCAACCAAGGCGATCGATCGCAGCAAAATTCTGTCTGCCGATATTCTAACTCCTGCAGCGGACTTGTCCGGCCTAACCCTTACCTTACAAGACTTGCCCGCAGCTTTTACAGAGATGCCACCTGCCACTATCAAAAACATAGTCAGCGGTATCCCAAACTTTAAATCAGCAAGCGTGTTTGGTTATTACAAGAACGATGACCAGCAGTTTCAAGTAGTCACAGGATTTACATCGCAACTGCCCAACCGGCTCGATCAAGCTAAATTTGATGCTGAAATCCGTGAAGGGAGTTTTGCAGAACAGTTCTCCCAAGGTTTAAACAGTAGTAACAAGGAATTTCAGTTTGCTAATCTTACCGCTTTAACCTTAGAAGACAAGATTGGCGAGGTATCGGCTGGGTGGATCACTCAAGGAAAAATACAAGGTATAACCATGAATGTCTAATTTGCGCGCTGTTTCGGCGGGGAAAAATAGCAAGTTTTATGGCGATTATGTATCTCGACGGAACTAAACCGACTATTACGATTAGCGAAGCAGCGCGCAAATTAGACAGCCGGATGATGGAATTGAAACCCGAGTTAACTCAACCGCAATAAGTAGGTGCTGCAAGCGGTAAAAAAAATCAGCCTTATACCTGCGGATGACACTCATACCATTTTAGATTTTAGATTTTAGATTTTAGATTGGGAATAACTGATTCTGTATGGGTTTGGAACGCGGGGCTACAGTTGCATCCTTTGTTGAAACTGGTATCAGATTAGTTACACTAACAAACCTAGCGCAAAAATAACATAGAAACCGAGTTTTTAGGCTATTTTTACCGATGATTTTGATGAGATATTTTTGTCAATTAAACCCTGTTTTGCTGTAGCTATGGAAAACATAATTCATATTTTTGATGATTGATCGCCCTATTTTTTGAGTGTAACTCGCGGGGACTCCACAGTGGTTGAGATTGAAGTAACTTCGGAGTATTAAGACTGTTTCTAGAAAGGGATAAGCTGTTCTACATTTAAACTGTCTGTCAAAAATCAATACAACTCTTGTGGGACGGGCTTCTAGCCTGTCCCGAATTTCCAATTTAAATGCGTAACAGCTTAGCTCTGCAAAAGTAATAATGTACTTCGATGCAATCGGCGTCTCCATGTCGGATCGAACGCGCGAAAAACATTACTTCCACACCACTACCAGAAAGGGTTTGAATTATAACCAGAGACAATCTCGCCGTACAAATACCGCAATTTAGACAGAGTTCCGTCCCCGCTGATTATAGATGGAGAATCTGGTAAGCTATTATCGCCCAGGCGCTCCCGCCGCCGACGTAAGAACTGTTTTGCTGCCACTAAAAAATTTTCGTGATGATCCGAGAAGCGTATAGAAAACATGACAGGCTTGCCCTGATCCGGGTGCGAAGCATGGTAAGCAAGCAAATCGTCTACCGTTTTTTCATAAGTCGCAACCAAGGTTTCAAATTGCTCTAGCTGAAAATCATTGGCCGACCTAAACTCATTAGCAGCCGTCAAAATATCCTCCGCTTCTAAAGTGGCTTTTAAAGAAAAATATTGCAGCTTGCGGGGCTGAGCTTCTAGTTTTTTGAGATGCTCTTGGTCGACTTCTTTCCTAACCGCCTTAACCTGTTGTCGCAATTCCAAATTACCTTTAATAAAGGCATCCCAAGCAGCCATCAGCCGGGGGTGCAAATCCCTACCTTTAGCCATATTGTCGTCCTGATAATTTTCGCGTTTGTAGTAAAGGTTGGCCTCATTCATCAGCGGTGCCAGCGCCACCAGCGCTTTCTGATAGGCATCCGCTGCTGCTTCTAGGGCCTGATTGTGAGGCTCGATTGTTGCAGCTCTTTGGATTCCATAGACGCAAATATTCGGATCTTCCAGTTTGTCTACACCGTTGAGCGTCGATTCTTTACCAGTCGGGCCAGTTGTGGCATTCGCCCATTCGAGGTAACGGCGCCGACTTTCCAAAACACTTTTAGAGTATTGATTGATGCAGCTCTCGATATAGTAATTGATCTTGTTTGCCAGATCCTCCCGATGATCGGAGGCAAGCAGCACCGATTTGTGAGGCGAAAAGGGCTGACCCAGCGGTGGTAGACTGCGCCCTAAAACTGGTTTTAGATTCACTTGGGCTGTGGCTAGCTGAGCGAGGCCAGCGCCTTCTGCTAAAATCAAAGCGCCAGCGAGTACGATCGAGGACTGTTTGAATGCGGTGGTGCAAGTCATTGTCTATTTTCTCCTAGTCGGCGTTCTTGTTGTTCTACCGCTGACTAACATCGAATTATCTTACCATGACACCTATGTCTGTCTCTGTTTCCCTGGAAAACGCCTGCAAAATTTACAACAAAATCCCCGTTGTCCATAACCTTTCGTTCACGATTGAAGCCGGAGAAATGTTCGGCCTCCTAGGCCCCAACGGTGCCGGAAAATCGACCACAATTCGGATGCTGACTACTCTGACTAAACCCAGCAGCGGTCAAATCCAGGTAGCTGGATATGACGTGATGCGGCAAAGCTTGCAAGTGAAACAGTGTATAGGCGTCGTACTCCAACAAATCAGCGTCGATACAGAGCTTTCAGTATGGGAAAATATGGAGTTTCACGGGCGGATGCACCACATCCCAAATCCGAAGCGGCAACAGTTAATTAAACAGTGGTTGGGATATGTAGAATTAGCAGAAAGGCGAGACGACTTAGTAAAAACTTTGTCGGGAGGAATGAAGCGAAGGTTGCAAATTGCCCGATCGCTTTTGCATGAGCCACAAATCTTATTTTTGGACGAACCGACTGTAGGGTTAGACCCGCAAACGCGGCGCCGATTGTGGGAAATTATTTTAGATTTGAACAAGCAGGGAATGACAATGCTGTTAACAACGCATTATATGGATGAGGTGGAGTATTTGTGCGATCGCATCGGCATTATGGACGGCGGCAAGTTAATTCAACTGGGAACGTTGGCCCAACTGCGGCAGCAACACGGTCAAGGTTTAGTGATGAAACAAATAGGCGATCGCTGGGAATACAAGTTTTTCCCTACTCTGGAAGAAGCTAATTTATATCTCGATGCCAAAGATGATAAGACTGGCATGATGGTTCGTCCTTCTAATTTAGAGGATATTTTTGTAGAACTGACTGGCCGACAGTTAGATTGAGCAATGGGTAATTGCTAATAGCAGTCCTTCACTTTTAGATTTTAGATTTTAGATTCCCCAAGTGGCTATTAAAACGGCAAAATTTTTCAGCAAAAATCCTCGGATTAAAATCAAAAACTGAAAACAGAAAGAGTTGGTTTTTTTTTAGAGACAACCGACACGCTCAATCTATTGTTTAATGAGAAGGTTTTTTGGCTCTCCTGAGTTTGTAGTGATAAGCAAACCGCATATCCTTACGGAGAGGCCGTCACAGAATCACGAACAGTTGTGCCTGATACCGTATACACCATAAACCCAGGAGAGCCGGTTTTTTTACAAATTCCCTTGATTCATGAGCCCGAAGTCACGGAGAGACGGATAGTTATTTTTTGCTGATTCCTTCTTCTTTGTTCACGCTTGACTTATTCCCTCAACATCCATCCGTTAAATCCCGTACACTGCTCGTTTCCGAACTTTAACGTCCCAATTCCTAATTACTAATTCCCAAATGACTCGCTTAGCCACAACAATAGAAGCAATACTTTACCTAAAAGGTCAGCCAGTGTCGATCGCAGAAATTGCCGAGATTGCCAAGTGCGATCGAGCCGAAGCCGAAGACGCCATCATCGAACTCATGTCTGACTCATCCCGCCGGGACAGTGCATTAGAAGTCGTAGAAACCCCCACGGGATACAGCCTGCAACTCAGAGAAGAGTTTGCCAGTTTAATGCAAACTTTAATACCTCCAGAATTAGGTGTTGGAGCTTTACGAACGCTGGCGGCGATCGCCCTCAAAGGCGGCATCGCTCAGCCAGACTTAGTTAACTTGCGAGGTTCCGGAGCTTACCAACAAGTGCAGGAACTTGTAGAAATGGGTTTCGTGCGCAAACGGCGACCGACTGAAGGGCGATCGTATTGGTTACAAGTTACCGAGAAGTTTCATCGGTACTTTCAAGTAGACCAACTGCCAAAACAATTGCAAATTGACTTTCAGGCAAATTTGTACCCAAGCAATGACGAGTAGTTTGAAGTAGAATGTAACCAGCCAGAAATTAAGAATCGCCAAATGGTTTTTCACCCTGACTTTGACACATCCAATGCCCAACAAACCGCAGTCAATCCACTGCTGAAGTACCTCCAACACCAATCCCCGGAGGTTCTAGCCCGAGTCGCCAAGTCCGCCAGCCCAGAAATCAGAGAAATTATCTCTCATAACGTTCAAGGACTTGTCGGCGTTTTGCCTTCAGAAAATTTTAACGTCGAAATTACCACTGACCGCGAAAACTTAGCAGGTTTGCTAGCTTCAGCGATGATGACAGGCTATTTTCTGAGACAAATGGAGCAGAGGATGCACCTAGAAGAAAATTTAGCAAGCACCAGCTCGATTCAACCAAACTCTGCCAAAGACAAGTAAAAAGATCAAGGGGTTGGGGAAGCCCGAAAGATGAAAGTTGTTAAAAAAAATAAACAGTCCTGGACGCACAGGGAATTAAGAAACCGGGCTGTTAACCGGATATCCCTCGCGCTACACCCAAGGTTTTGGTGAAAAAACCCGGTTGCTACGTCCCGGACTATAAACCATCAGATTCATCTTTCGTCCTCTACCGTTTGCAACTAATACCAGTTTCAAAAAAGAATGCAACTGTAGGTAAGCTCCAAATGCTTATGCAGTAAGTCATTCCCCATTATTTAATCGACAATCGAAAATCCCCAATCGAAAATGGTATTACCCACCGGCGGGGCTACCCGATAGGGGAAAAGCACCCGGACGTACTTTTATATTCTGAACTTGACCTACACGGTTAATTTCCACTTCAAGTTCTTTGCCCACAACAGTGCTTTCCACCCGTTCTTGCACGTCCCCGGGAGTGTTCACCGCAATTCCGTCAACTTTTTGAATGACATCTCCGGCGCGCAAGTCTGCTTTTTGAGCGGGGGAATTTTCCACGACTCGCGTCACCGCTACGCCTTGATCGAGGGTAATTTTATTATTATCGAGCTGTTTGTTGAGTTCTGCCTTGGTGGCTGCAGTCAAGCTGACCATTTGAATGCCGAGATAGGGATGTTCGGCTTTACCTTTGGCGAATAACTGATCGGAAACTCGTTTGGCGGTTTCGATCGGAATTGCAAATCCCAAGCCCTGAGCGTCTGCGCGGATAGCGGTATTGATGCCAATTACTTCGCCTTGGTCATTGAGTAGCGGCCCGCCAGAATTGCCGGGGTTGATGGCGGCGTCGGTTTGGATGAAGCGGACTCGCTTGTCGGGGATGCCGACTTGGGAACTCGATCGACCCGTAGCGCTGATAATGCCCACAGTGACAGTATTGTCGAGACCTAAAGGATTGCCGATCGCGATCGCCCACTGTCCCGGTACAATATTATCCGATCGACCCAAAGCCACCTGCGGCAGTTCCTTAGCATTAATCTTAACCACAGCGACATCCGTCAGCGGATCGACTCCCTGCACCTTACCCTCAAACTCACGGCCGTCTTTGAGCGTCACCTTGACAGTATCCGTCCCGGAGACAACGTGAGCATTAGTCACGATACGGCCGTCAGGAGTGAGAATAAACCCCGAACCCGTACCTCTCCTGACTCGTTCTTCCGGCTGCGGCAAATTATCCCCAAAAAACCGACGAAACAAAGGATTTTTGAATGCTTCGGGTACTTGATTCGCCACCTTACTCGATGCGTCAATCCGCACTACAGCCGGGCCTACTTTTTCGGCTGCTTCAGCAATAAAATTGGGATTGCTGCGATCGACAGCCCGATTTTCCAGGACTGGGGGAGACGCATAGGGGGGGATTTGCTGGCGCACTACTGGCAAAACCAATCCGGTTTCCAGATTGTTTGAGCCTTGTAGATAGCGATTTCCTAACCATCCCATACCTCCGCCGATTGACAGCAAAGTCACATAAAGGGTCGTTTGCTTAAAAGATAAACTCATTTAATAACTCCCGCTAAATACCTCATCCCCGCAGACACGTTCCCAATCCAGCATTTTTGTCTTGGCGACGGGAAGGAAGCGGGGCGGGGCGTACCGCTTCCTCAAAAACATAGCTGTTAACCGGCAGGCGCTGATAGGTCTCACAGGCAATTTTTACCTGATTTCCCATCAGCGACCAAAACTAATAATTCTCATCCTAACTTGGCTTAGCGTGGGATTTACAGTCTGGGGGGTGGCTAGAGCTTGTAAATATGTAGTTTCACTCAACTCAAAAATTGTCAATTGTCCGAAATGAATAGTTTTTTCTCTACATTATTATGAGGTCTAAACGCTTATTTCTGCTGATTTCTACACTACTTTGGTCGATCGCACCCGTTGGGAAAACGGCGGATTATACCGAGGCCGCACCTGCAAATCTTCCCTCCGGTACACCTGTAGAAAACCCCGACCCCGCCCGCGATTGCCCGAGTCCGGCTATGTCTCGGTTGCGCCGCCACACAGCGGCCCAGGGCGAAACAATAGAAAGCATCGCGCGGCAGTACAATGTGATTCCTGCCGCGCTGATCGGCATAAATCCGATGTTGCGGGGCGGTCGAGTATCTGCTGGAAGTGCGATCGTCATTCCTCCGTACAGTGGCACCGAGGTAGAAGTGCCTGCGGGCTGGAATTGGCAAAAACTGGCAGAAGCTTACAAAGTGTCCGCAGATTTGCTATTTGAGGCGAATGGGTGCAGGCCTTTGGGGAAAACGGTGTTTGTGCCTGCGGTGAATAGGTCGATCGGGCCTTCTATCAATCCCGATGCAACGCCATCGGTGCAAGGATTTCCGCTGCCCGCCCCAGCAGTGGAAGCTTTGCGTTACGGGCGGCAATGGCATCCTATGCGCCGCGAATTTTTTTTCCACAGCGGCGTAGATTTTTTGGCGTCGGAGGGTACGCAGGTTTTGGCGGCGGGCGAAGGGACTGTCGCCTTTGCCGGGCCGCAGGGGGATTACGGGAATTTAGTTGTGGTGAACCATCAAGCAGGGAAGCAAACGCGCTACGCTCATTTAAAAGATATTGCCGTAAAAGTCGGTCAAAAAGTCCAGTTTAAAGAAGTTTTGGGAACAGTCGGGATGACGGGAAAACGGGACATTCCGCCATCTCATTTGCATTTTGAAGTTCGGTACAATTCGGGTTTGGGTTGGGTAGCTGAAGACCCGCTGCTTTATTTGCAAGCGACTATTAAAAAATAGGAGGAGGGTTGAAGAAGCAATTCAACCCCCCATATTTTTTGTATGGCATAATTTAGCAAAAGCCCGTGACGAGATTTGAACTCGTGACTTCCTCCTTACCAAGGAGGTACTCTACCACTGAGTTACACGGGCATAAAAAATTAAGAACCTCCAATTAAAAAATTAATTTTTAATTCTTAAATTTTAAATTTTTATTAAATTGAGGTGGGCCGAGCTAGATTTGAACTAGCGTAGGCGTAGCCAGCGGATTTACAGTCCGCCCCCATTAACCGCTCGGGCATCGACCCATTTCCATCACAGTTATAAATCCTAGCACCAGAATCTTTATTTGCAACATTATATTTAAAACTCTAATGATTAAGTAGAGAAATCATAAGTCAGTTAGGGAAGACCGGAAAATAGAATACTGTTTAAGATACGCATTGCTAAGTCTAGGCTTGGTACCCGCCCGGAGCACGCACCCTAAGTCTAGACTTAGCCCAAATCCCTAATTCACTAATTCCCCGGTTTCTTGCAGGGAGTGCAGGCGGCGGTAAATGCCTTGTTGGTTTAAGAGTTCTTCGTGGCTGCCAACTTCGACGATTCTACCCCCGTCGAGTACGACGATCGCATCGGCTTCGCGAATTGTACTCAGTCTGTGGGCAATAATTATGGTGGTGCGCGTACCGAGAATATTCTGCATGGCTAGCTGGATCGATCGCTCCGACTCATAATCCAAACTAGAAGTAGCCTCATCAAAAATTAACACATCCGGCTCCACCAAAAGCGCCCTCGCAATCCCCAACCGCTGCCGCTGACCGCCGGACAAGCGCATTCCTCGCTCCCCGACAACGGTATAGTAACCTTGGGGCAACAGCCGCACAAAATCGTCTACTTTGGCAATGCGACAAGCATCCTCAACTTGCTCGAAAGTGGCGCTTCTGTTTCCGTAAGTCAAATTTTCCAGCAAAGTACCGTTAAAAACGTCTACTTCTTGGTGGACAATCGCTAAACGCTGGCGGTAGCGAGTCACGTCTAAGCTGCGAATGTCTTCGCCCTCGATGAGAATGCTGCCGGAGTTGGGCTCAAAGTAGCGAAACAGGAGTTTAACTAAAGTCGATTTCCCGGAACCCGATCGCCCGACTAATGCTACAGTCTGACGGGGATGAATCAATAAATTCACATCTTGCAAAACGGGTTTTTGACTGTCGTACCCGAAGGTCAAACCGCTGAACTCAACTTTGCCGGTAAATTTATAAGGCGACGCCGATCGAGCATTTTCTGCTAAATTAACCGCATCAACACCGTCTGGCGTTTGCATAAACTCGTGGAACCGGATCATTGAAGAATAACGCCGCGCCAATAATTCGGCGATAATGCTAATCGGACGCAGTTGGGAATATGCCATGCTTGCCAAGGTGTAGACGGTAACAAAATATCCGAGGGAAATTTGGCCTGCAACCGTGGCTGCTAGGCTAAAACCAAGAACTGAAAACAAACACAACTGGACGATCGTCTGCTGGTATGTCCCCAGGGTGACGTATCCTTTGTGAATGCGGTGGATCACGACTTTTAATTCGCGATCGAGTCTGGTGGTTTGCCTTTTGAGTTCATCGCTTTCTGTCGCAAAAGCTTTGACTGTTTTGATGTTGGTGATAATTTCCGAGTTACGGCTTTCGGTATCTTCGATGTATTCATCCAGAATTTCTTCCCGCGCAGTCACCTTTTGCAGGCCTTTGAGGGTGAAACTGAGGATAAATAGGAATGAAACCAAAATTAATAAGCCAATCCGCCACTCAATTAACCAGATAACGGCAAAAATGCCGATTAAGCGGACGACTTCGGGGATGAATTCCCCGGCAATTTCTGGGTAAGTCCAAGTATGGTTGGCGATGCCTTTGGCGATGCGGCTGGCAATCCGTCCGGCGTTGTTTTCGTCGTAGAATTCTAGGGGTAAGGTAAGGATTTTGCCGATCGCACTTCTCATTTGATCGCGCCTCGCCCTCAATGGTATCGCCCAGTGGAACCAATTTGCCACCCAAGGCTGTATGGGTGCTTTGGCGACTGTTACCAGAAAAATTATGCCCAGCAAGACGGATAGCGATAATATTTTGTTGGGTGAGTGCTGGGTAACAGAGGCGATCGCTGCTATGAGTTTTTGCGTTATTGTATCTGTTGCTTGACCCGACAATACGTTTAATATTTGACCGATCGCGTAGGGAACAAGCAAATCGGCTAGCGCCAAAATGCTGGATGCGCCTATGCTGTAAACTGATATTTTCCAGTAGCGACTGTAGTATTTGAAGATGTCCTGAAAGCTTGCCATAAATTTTTGTTGAGATACAACCCTTGCAAACACTTGCGTTTAAAACTGCGCTCTCGGCGCGCTTTGTTTACAAGTGTACTACAAAAGTAGTTGATCGGGAAGTCCTCTCGGCTCATGCTAACGACTCGCCCGATCGGGTGATTTATGGCAATCATTCGATCGTCAGCAATCAATCCGCATTCCTGGGCAATAAATTCAAGACTAAGGGCAAAAAATGCAAAAGACAGAATTTTTCTTAAATTCTGCCTTCTGAGCAAGGCCTTATAAGTTTTACGTTTGAGTAGTCGGTTAGCTGAAGGTGTAGGCTGATTGCAGCGCCCACCAGATCAAGAAGCCGATTCCGCCGGCAATGACAATCGCCGAAATGGCGATCGCTATAGGACTGTCAGCTCCCTTGAACTTCATGATTCCGCGATTTAAATCTGACATGACAGTGTTCTCCCACAATTCCAGCTTGATTGTAGCTTTGCCGTCGGCGGATGGCAGTGCCTCTTCACGGCAATTACTGATTTGGTTAATAATCTGGCTGCTGAAATTTCAGGTGGGGAGTGGGTTTGGGGGGGGTGTACTGGGTTTGTGAAAAAAACTTACTAAAAAGACTTGACAAATTCCGAGAATTGAGACAATATTGTTAATACCGCAGGAAATGCGGGTGTAGCTCAGTGGTAGAGCGTCACCTTGCCAAGGTGAATGTCGCGCGTTCGAATCGCGTCACCCGCTTTAGAAAATAAAAAAAGTAAGAAAACCGGAAAGTAGATCCAGAAAGTTTTCGGTATACTCCTAATGATGGTTGAAAATACCTAAGTTAGTGGTAAGATTGAATGCAGAACTTGCAAGTCAAAATTGCCGATCGGGCGATATCTCGGAATAGGCAGTTGAAAGCCTCGCTAGGGCGGAATTGACAAGTTTGATTAAGTGGATATGTTAACGATTATTTTTGCAAAAACGCTTTTTTTATCCGATCGCTAGTGCCATCTCAAAAAGCTCCCAAGATTGACTTAAACGATGAGTACCCCTGTCCTTGCCGACGCCGGGGTCGTCTAGTTCCCATAACGTTGACAGAAGCCTTTGGCTGCAACCGCTGTCAACAAATATTTGTATTGGACGAAAGTGGATACGTGATTGAGCAACTATCAACGAACTATCCTTACAAGCAGGCTTGGCGGTGGACAGGGAACCAGTGGAACAGAGCGCATCCGGGTTTGAAGGCCCATTATTTGCCACTGACTTTGGGTATGATATTGGTGCCGCTACTGATTTGGTTGCCCTTGGCGCTGCACTCACCGGGCCCGAATATTATTCTGTGGGCAATGGTCGCCGTGCTGCTAGCAATGCTACCGGCGCTGATGGTATGGCTGGCTTACAGGCGTTAACTAGATGATAATAGAGGATTTTACCCATTCATCAGAGGGGGCAAATGTCGCCCGCCGGGCTTATCAAGCTTCTTTGGAGTTGGCTGCAGCAAAGAGCACGGATCGCGCTGCAGCTTTGCAGGCGATGGCGCGATCGCTGAAACGCCGGCAAAATGACATTTTAGAAGCAAATACTCTGGATCTAGAAGCGAGTCGGGACATGGCGATTCCCGAGTTGATTGTGGAGTGGCTGAAGCTGACGCCGGAACGCATCAAGACAACTGTGCAAATTCTGGAACGGTTGGGGGAAATGCCAGATCCGATCGGCAGGGTGATCAATGCTTCTTATCAGGTTGATCGCTGTCAGGTTTACTGTCAGTCGTTGCCACTGGGGGCGATCGCTCTTATTTACGAAGCGTTTCCAGAGTTGGGGGCGATCGCAGCAGGTTTGTGTCTCAAAAGTGCTAACACTTTGATTCTCAAAGGCGGCAGCGAAAGCTGGCAAACTAATACAGTAATAGGAGAAGCTTTGCTTTCGGCGATCGATGAAGTCGGTTTGCCGTCAGGATGTTTGCAGGTACTGCCGCCGGATCGGGGGGCTTCGATCAGAGAATTGGTCACTCAAGACCAATATCTCAATTTAATTATTCCCTACGGCAGGCCAAGTTTGGTGCAGCAGGTAGTAAGGTTGTGCACAGCACCCGTTTTGAGGTCGGCAATGGGAAATTGTTACCTTTATTGGTCACCGACTGGCAGTTTGGAGATGGCAAGGTGGATGATTTTGGACAGCCATCAAAGCGTACCCGATCCTGTTAATGCGATCGAGAAAGTGCTGATCGATCGCAACCAAAAGCCTTCTTCATTAGTCAGGCTGTGGAACAGTTTAAAAGAAAAAGGCTTTCAAATTAGTGCCGATGCGGATCTCGTCGCAGATTTCCCAGACTTGAAGCTGGCGGAACCATACGAGTGGACTCAACCGTATTTAAACAAAACCATAGCGTTTAAAGTTGTCGATAGTTTAGAAATTGCGATCGGCTGGATCAACCGCTACAGCAGCGGCCACGCTGACTGCATCGCCACTGAATCTTACTTAGAAAGTCGCCAATTTGCTCTGGATGTTAACAGCGCCTCAACTTTTATTAATGCCTCACCTCGGTTTTGGCGCTATCAAAATCGGGGAGATGCGATATTTTTGGGAATGTCTAACCAAAAAGGTTATCGTCGGGGATTGATCGGGTTAGATACGCTGACGACCATTAAAGAAATTGTTCAGGGAAACGGACTTTTTTAATCTTATAGGTTATTTATGATTGGTTATTGGGATTAAACCAAACTGAAAAGTGGGAGACTTTTATCGATGCGTAAGCCTTTAATAGTTGTTTATAAAATTTTCTTTATGGGATATAATATCTTGGTACAACAGTCAAGCAGCTTTGATATAAAGCAATTTGGTCACAAGCTGCTGCATCGTTGCCGTGGAGACAGATAAAATTTTGGCCTCCTGACAATAAGCTCGCAATTCATTTGTGGGTCAATCTCAAATAGGTACTGGATCTAATTAACTTTAGAAAGTTATTAAATCACCTGAAAATACTCTTAGCAATAACATGAAATCAAAAAAATTATTCAATACTCTAGACAAGGCGGCAACGCCGACTTTAGGCGAAGAAACGCTAATTCATCACTCGGTATATGTGAAAAAATTGCGTCCGCTGCTGCCATCAGATGCCTTTGAACCAGATCCTAGCAAGTTAGCAATACTATTCATCAACGCTGCTATTTTATTGCTGGGATGGGGAATTGCTGCTAATCTCGATCACTGGCCTGTCTATCTTTTAGGGCTTTACTTACCTTTAGCCGTCATCATGGGCAATAGTATCATAGTTTTGCTATTTAGCTCCCACGATTTGATGCACGGTAGCGTTCAGAAAAAGTCGCGCCTCACTTATCCGATCGCCTTTTTGGGACTAAGTATGCTGTTTATGCCACCTACTCAGTGGAAAAATCTACACAATCTCGTACATCACAATAACACGAACTCTGTGGCCGACCCCGATCGCAACTATCTGTACCAGCAACCAGATACTTGGGGAAAATGGATTCAAAATCTGTTTGTCCCATCGGTGGAAGTCAATCCGGTGTGGTTAATTGTAGGGATGGCCGGTTCGTGGTTAGTGCATAATTTCCGCAATCTCACTTCGGTACTTTTATTTAACGATAAATCTGTTGATTACGTACCGGCTGCCTTTACAGTTAGTCCTAAAGATAGATTGACAATCGCATTTGAATGTCTGGGAATTTTAGGAATTCATGCGAGTATTTTGTTCTACCTAAATTTTCATCCGCTCAAAATCGCTCTCGCCTACTTTTTGCCGATCGCAATTGGTCATGCAGGCGCAATGTTTTACATCTATACCAACCACATGGGTTGCCGGATGACCGCCATTAATGACCCGCTGATCAACAGTATGTCAGTGCGGGTTCCTCAAATATTTGACCTGCTGCACTTGAATTTCTCTCACCACACAGAACATCATATTTTCCCCAGCATGAACTCAGACTATTATCCGATGGTGCAAGAGTTGTTGCAAATTCACTATCCCGGACGCATGAATTTAATAGATGCTGGAGAAGCTTGGCGGTTGCTGATGCAAACACCCCGTCATTATCAAGATGAAGTCACCTTCACTGATTCGGCGGGTACAATAGCCGTGAATTACTCGATTATTGAAGACTATAGTGCGATTCGTTGAAACGTGAATCACGGTGAAAGCCCGTACATAACGTTTCCAGCCACAAGGCTGAACTCTCG